>NZ_JBFAET010000170.1:0-19492 GCF_040642095.1 Streptomyces sp. NPDC020362 | reverse complement strand
GCGGGAACTCCCCGCGGGGCGCCGCTCGTTCTCTCATCAGCCGCCCCGGCCCTGAGGCTCGACAGGTTCGACCCGTTCCGTCAGCCGGCTGTCCGGCCGTACCTTGACAACACCACAGAGATCACAAGTTGCCCAGCTCGGCCGCGTACGGTGGCTCGGCCCCCGCTCGTGAGCAGGTGATCGCAGCCGCACGCGCCGCGAAGCGCAGCAGCCGCCGCCAGCCGTCCGCGCCCAGGGCGGCGAGCGCCTCCGGCGTCAGTGCGTCCTGGGCGGACAGGCCGTGCAGCAGGGCCGCGTTCACCGTGTCACCGGCGCCGATGGTGTCCACGACCTCGACCTTCTCGCCCGGCACGGAGTACTCCGCGCCGTCCCGGGTGTGGACGGTGAGACCGTCGCCGCCCCGGGTGACCACGACGGCCGACGGTCCCGCGGCCAGCCACTCGCGCGGAGTGCCGCCCAGCCACTCGGCGTCCTCCGCGGACGCTTTCAGCAGCGTCACCGAGGGCAGCCAGCTCTTGAAACGCGCCCGATAGGCGTCCGCGTCCGGGATCAGGCCGGCCCGGATGTTGGGGTCGAGGGCGGTGAACAGACCCTGTCCGGCAGCGGTCCGCATCAGCTCCTCGTAGGCGCTCGCCCCCGGTTCCAGGACGAGCGAGCAGGTGCCGAAGGAGACCGCGCGGGTGCCGACGGGCAGGCTGCCCGGGGCGGTGAACAGACGGTCTGCGGTGCCGTCGACGTAGAAGGAGTACGCCGCCGAGCCACCCGTGTCGATGGTGGCGACCGCGAGGGTGGTCGGCTCGGGACCGCGCTGCACCCCCGACACGTCCACCCCCGACCGCCGCAGCCCGTCGAGCAGGACCTCGCCGAAGGCGTCGTTCGACGTGCGGGAGCAGAAGGCGGTCGGGGAGCCCAGGCGGCCGAGGGCCACAGCGGTGTTGTACGGGCCGCCGCCGAGCGCCGGCTTCAGGTCCGCCAGGGCACCCGGGCCCTGCGGTACCAGGTCGATCAGTGCCTCACCGGCGACGACGATCACGAGGCGGTTCCCTTCTCGGGCAGCGCGGATGGTTCGGTTGTCCCGCCGGGTCCGTCCGGCCGGGGGTCTTCGGCCCCGCCCCGGTCCTCCGGGCACCCGCAGGAGGTGCGGTGGACGAAGCTGCAGGGCAGCCGCACGGTCCGGGCGGGCCGGTCCGGTGCGGCCAGCCGGTCCAGGAGCAACCGGACGGCCTGGGCGCCGATCTCCCTGCTGGGCTGGGCGACGGCGGTGAGCCGGGGGGAGAACAGATCGGCCCAGGCGAAGTCGTCGAAGCAGCACAGGGCCATGTCGTCCGGTACGGCCAGGCCCCGGCGGCGCAGGGCGCGCAGGGCGCCGATGGTCATGGCGTTGTTGGCAGTGACCAGGGCCGTGGGCGGAGCGGGGAGGGAGAGCAGGGCCGCCGTGGCCTGTTCGGCCCCTGCCGACTCGGAGCTGCCGGACACCACGAGGTCCTCGTCGTCGACGAGACCTGCTGCGGCGAGGGCCTGCCGGTAACCGGCGATCCGCTCGCTGGTGGTGCTGAGTCCGGGCAACCCCGCCACCAGACCGATCCGGCGGTGGCCGAGTCCGGCGAGATGTCCGACGAGGCGCGTCATCGGGCCGGTGCTCTCGGCGCAGACCTGGTCGAAACAGGGCCGGCCGGAAGGTGCCTGGTCTGAAGAGGCCCGTTCGGAGGAGACCAGCTCGGAGGAGGTCAGGTCAGAGGAGACCAGTTCGGAAGAGACCAGGCCGGAAGGGCACTGGTCCGAGGAGGGCTGATCGTGGCGCGGGGCGTTCGCGGGACGGTCATCGGCCGGGAGCACCCGGTCCAGGAACACCGTCGGCACGGCCTGGCGGCTGAGATAGGCCACAAGGTCCTGCGGATTCGCGGACGGAGCGACGATCATGCCGTCCACCCGGCGCTCGTGGAGAAGCTGGACGACCTTCCGTTCGTGCACGGGGTCGTCGTGCGGATCGGCGATGAGCAGGCTGTAGCCCGCGTCCAGGGCGGCGGCCTCGACGCCCTGGAGGATCTCGGTGAAGTACGGGTTGCTGATCGCCGACACCGCGAGGCCGATGGAGCGGGTCCGGGAGGTCACCAGGGAGCGGGCGAGCGTGTTGGGCGTGTAGCCGAGGGCGTCGACGGCCTGCAGCACCGCCTGGCGGGTGTGGGGCAGCACCGGACGCGTGCCGTTGAGCACGTGGGAGACGGTCGCCACGGAGACTCCCGCGCTCCGGGCGACGTCCGCCATGGTGGGCATCGCGTTCCCCTCACTGGACCGGTTGACCGTATGACTGCGGGACCACGCGACATGTCCGCATGGCCACACGGCATGACCGCACGATCACGCCATCGCGCGACGGCTGGGCTGCCCGTGTTGCGCCACCGCGCCGCGGCGGGCTTCAGGCCGGGACGGTATCTCATGCAACGCCCCCGCGTAAACGCTTACGCAAACGTTTACGCGCCTCGCCCGTGCCCAACCCCCGGCTGTCCCGCTCCCACCCCTCCCGCTCCCACCCCTCCCGATCCCACGCGCTCCCGATCCCTGCCCTCGCCCCCTTCCCCCCTCGCCCCTCTCCCGCCCGCTTCACGCCCTGCCCCGCTCCCGCCCACGGTCCGTTCCCACCCCCTCCCGTCCCCGCCCGCCCCCACCCCCTGCCCGGCCGGGCGTCCCGGGTATCGTCGGCCTGCACACCCCCTGAACAGTGGAGACGGAGCCCCTGATGTCCGCCCGACCGTCCCATCCGTCTGCGAGTCGCCGTACCGTCCTTCGAGGAGCCGCCGCGGCCCCGGTCGCCGGGCTCGGGCTGGCCGCCTGTTCGGCCCCCGGCGGTGCCTCGGCGGACGCGACCCCCACCGCGCCGGTCGACCTCGGTGCCGAGAGCGAGGTCGCCAAGGGTGACGCCAAGCTCTACCGGGACCACAACGTGGTGGTGAGCCGGGACGGGAGCGGGGCTCTCAAGGCGTACAGCACCATCTGTACGCACGCGGGGTGCCCCATCAACAAGCTCCAGGGGACGACGCTCATCTGTCCCTGCCATGGCAGCCAGTTCGACGCCGTGACCGGCAAGGTGGTCCAGGCGCCGGCCACCGAGCCGTTGACCGAGCTGCCGGTGAAGGCCGCGAACGGCAGGATCGTCGCCGGCCCGGGTGCCTGACCGAGCCCTTGAGGCAGGTCCGGGGTCAAGGGCTCACTCCCAGTCCCAGGCGATCCCGAGCAGACCCGGCCGGATCCGGGGCTCGACCACATGGACGCTGTGGTGCGGTCCGCTGACGGGCAGCTCGTGCCGGCCACTGCGCGGTGCCGCGGGCGAGTGCTGGGTGAAGCGGTGACACCGCACCGGCAGTGCGGCTCCGTCGAAGCGCACCTGGAGCGCGTACTGGCCGCCCGGGAAGCCGAAGCCGTGGACGTACTCGTGGCAGACCCCGGCCGTGCCGTCCTCGACGGCGTACCGGAAGAGGAAGGTGTCGCCGGAGCGCAGCCGGGTGCCGAAGAGGAGTTCGGCGACCAGCACACCGGTGTCCTGGTCCAGGCGCACACGTCCCGTGCGGCAGTTCTCCAGGGCGTGCACCGTCATCGCGCGCGGGCTGCAGCCGGGGTCGCCGTGGTGGACAGCGAGAAAACGGTCGACGCCGTCGCGGTGGGCCCGCACGATGTGGTGGGACTCGCGGCCCGCCAGCTGACGGCGGGTGCCGATCCGGACCCGCTCGTGGTGGCCCAGGGTGTGCAGTCCGCCGTCCAGGGACCAGCCCAGGTCGGCCTTGAGCCGGTGCAGGACGTCCGAGGCCTCGATCAGGGAGCGGTACGAGCGGCCCTGGGTGCGGCCGGTGCCGGTGCGTTCGCCGGACTCCGTGAGCAGCCGGATCAGGGATTCGTCCGGCAGCTGGAGGATCTCCTCCAGGGCCCGCACGGCGCGCAGCGACTCCGGGCGCTGCGGGCGGCGGGCACCCTGCTGCCAGTAACTGAGGCTGGTCACGCCGACCTTGACCCCGTGGCGCGACAGATGGTGCTGCACACGCTGGAGCGGCAGTCCGCGGGCGGCGATCGCGGCGCGCAGCGCCACGTGGAAGGGGCCGCCCCGCAGGGCCGTGTTCAGTTCCGCGGTGGGGACGTCCGCGTGCTCGGTGGCGTGCCGCATGCACAGGCGCCTTTCTGTGAGATGTCACGACGGCTGGTCAGACCGTTGGAGCGGGTCCGCGGGGCCACCCCCGTGGGCGCCGGGGCGCCCGTCCATGCGTCGCCGCGCGGATACGCCGGCGTGCACGGCCCCGAGTTCCCCCGCATTGAAGCGTGTTGACCAGACCCCGACAACACCTCGGACCCGGTCACGGTGCACTCCTGGCCGAGCCGCGCCCCCCGGCGTGCGCGGGCCGGGGCTCCCACCGTCCGCAGGAGCACCCGCCAGGTGTGCCACCGGGCGTGCCGCCGGACGGGTCCGCAGGGTGCGGCATGGCCGGAATACTGCCCCAGGGCTCGCGCGGCTGCCGCCCCAGGGCGTGCGCGGCGGAGGCACCGAGCCGACGGTGGCCGACGGACCGCCGCGCCGGTGGGCGTTGTCCACAGGCCCGCCGCGGTGTCCGTGCGCGCCAGTAGGGTGTGAGACATGGCCGATCCCTCCAGCTACCGCCCCAGGCCGGGTGAGATCCCGGACTCCCCGGGGGTGTACAGGTTCCGTGACGAGCACCGCCGGGTGATCTACGTCGGAAAGGCGAAGAGCCTGCGCCAGCGCCTGGCGAACTACTTCCAGGACCTGGCGAACCTGCACCCGCGCACCCGGACGATGGTGACGACCGCCGCGTCCGTGGAGTGGACCGTGGTGTCCACGGAGGTCGAGGCGCTGCAGCTGGAGTACTCCTGGATCAAGGAGTACGACCCCCGGTTCAACGTCAAGTACCGCGACGACAAGAGCTACCCGTACCTCGCGGTGACGATGAGCGAGGAGTTCCCGCGTGTGCAGGTGATGCGCGGTCACAAGAAGAAGGGCGTCAGGTACTTCGGGCCGTACGGCCACGCGTGGGCCATCCGGGACACCGTCGACCTGCTGCTGCGGGTCTTCCCGGTGCGCACCTGCTCGGCCGGCGTCTTCAAGAACGCCGCCCGCACCGGCCGCCCCTGCCTGCTGGGCTACATCGGCAAGTGCTCCGCCCCCTGCGTCGGCCGGATCACCCCCGAGGACCACCTGGAGCTGGCCGACGAGTTCTGCGACTTCATGGCGGGCCGCACCGGCACCTACCTCCGCCGTCTGGAGAAGCAGATGTCGGAGGCGGCCGAAGAGATGGAGTACGAGCGGGCCGCCCGCCTGCGCGACGACATCGAGGCCCTGAAGAAGGCCATGGAGAAGAACGCGGTCGTGCTCGCCGACGCGACCGACGCCGACCTCATCGCCGTCGCGGAGGACGAGCTGGAGGCGGCCGTGCAGATCTTCCATGTGCGCGGCGGCCGGGTGCGCGGCCAGCGCGGCTGGGTGACCGACAAGGTCGAGGAGGTCACCACCGGCGCCCTCGTCGAGCACGCCCTGCAGCAGCTGTACGGCGAGGAGACCGGGGACGCCGTCCCCAAGGAGGTGCTGGTCCCGGCGCTGCCCGAGCCCGTCGAGCCGGTCCAGGAATGGCTGACCGGCCGCCGCGGGGCGAACGTCTCGCTGCGCATTCCGCAGCGCGGTGACAAGAAGGCGCTCATGGAGACCGTGGAGCGCAACGCCCAGCAGGCCCTCGCCCTGCACAAGACCAAGCGGGCCTCCGACCTGACCACGCGCTCGCGTGCCCTGGAGGAGATCGCCGAGGCCCTCGACCTGGACAGCGCCCCGCTGCGGATCGAGTGCTACGACATCTCGCACCTGCAGGGCGACGACGTCGTCGCCTCCATGGTCGTCTTCGAGGACGGCCTGCAGCGCAAGAGCGAGTACCGCCGCTTCCAGATCAAGGGGTTCGCCGGCCAGGACGACGTGCGGTCCATGCACGAGGTGATCACCCGCCGCTTCCGGCGCTATCTCGCCGAGAAGGAGCGCACGGGGGAGTGGGCCGACGGTGAGGAGGCCGCCGCGGACGGCGGGGGCGTCCTGGGCGACGGCGATGCGCTCGCCGGCTCCCCGAAGGACGACGACGGCCGGCCCAGGAAGTTCGCCTATCCGCCCCAGCTCGTCGTGGTCGACGGCGGTCAGCCGCAGGTCGCGGCGGCCCGCCGGGCGCTGGACGAGCTGGGCATCGACGACATCGCTGTCTGCGGTCTCGCCAAGCGCCTGGAGGAGGTCTGGCTGCCCGCAGAGGACGACCCGGTGGTCCTTCCCCGCACCAGCGAGGGCCTGTACATGCTCCAGCGCGTCCGTGACGAGGCCCACCGCTTCGCCATCACCTATCAGCGCACCAAACGCGCCAAACGCCTGCGTTCCGGCCCGCTGGACGAGGTGCCCGGCCTCGGCGATACCCGCAAACAGGCGCTCATCAAGCATTTCGGCTCGGTGAAGAAGCTGCGGTCCGCCACAATCGAACAGATCCAGCAGGTGCCCGGCATAGGCCGCAAGACGGCCGAGACCATCGCCGCGGCCCTCGCCCGGGCGGCCCCGGCCGCCCCCGCCGTGAACACGGCGACCGGAGAGATCATTGATGACGAGGAACCCGATACGACGGGGGGTTCCTCGGGGGAGCCCGTAACCGCGGGTCTCCCGGACGAACGACGGGGGCAGGAGAGATGAGCGAGCACGACGCACAGCCCACAGCGGACCGAGATCAGACGGCCGCCGGGGAACCGCAGCAGGCGGTTCAGGACGACGGAGCACAGGTGAGTACGGACGTCACATCGGCCGGGGCCCCCGAAGCGGCCATCCCCGAGCTGGTGATCATCTCCGGCATGTCCGGAGCGGGCCGGTCGACGGCCGCGAAGTGTCTGGAGGACCTCGGCTGGTTCGTCGTGGACAACCTCCCGCCCGCCCTGATCCCCACCATGGTGGAGCTGGGCGCCCGCTCCCAGGGCAACGTGGCGCGGATCGCGGTCGTCGTCGACGTACGCGGCCGGCGCTTCTTCGACAACCTGCGCGAATCCCTCGCCGACCTCGCCACCAGGCACGTGACCCGGCGGATCGTGTTCCTGGAGTCCTCCGACGATGCCCTGGTGCGCCGCTTCGAGTCGGTGCGCCGGCCGCACCCGCTCCAGGGCGACGGCCGGATCGTCGACGGCATCGCCGCCGAGCGCGAGCTGCTGCGCGAGCTGCGCGGCGACGCCGACCTGGTGATCGACACCTCCAGCCTGAACGTGCACGAGCTGCGCGCCAAGATGGACGCCCAGTTCGCCGGCGAGGAGGAGCCCGAGCTCCGGGCCACGGTGATGTCCTTCGGCTTCAAGTACGGCCTCCCGGTCGACGCCGACCTGGTCGCGGACATGCGGTTCCTGCCCAACCCGCACTGGGTCCCGGAGCTGCGCCCGTACACCGGCCTCAACGAGGAGGTGTCGGCCTATGTCTTCAACCAGCCCGGCGCCAAGGAGTTCCTCGACCGGTACGCCGAGCTGCTGCGGCTGATCGCGACCGGGTACCGCCGCGAGGGCAAGCGCTATGTGACGATCGCCATCGGCTGCACCGGCGGCAAGCACCGCTCGGTCGCGGTGTCGGAGAAGCTCGCCGCGCGCCTTGCGGCCGAGGGCGTGGAGACGGTGGTAGTACACCGGGACATGGGACGGGAATGACGGAACGTACATCGCGGCTGAGCAGGCTGCGCCGGGTGGTGCCGGAGAGCCGCTCGAGCCGTGCCGCGGCCGAGGCGCGGGCGGCTCGCCCCGCCGAGGTCCGCGGCGGCCGGGCCCGGCGGCGCGGCGCCCAGCCCAAGGTCGTCGCCCTCGGCGGCGGCATGGGCCTGTCCGCCTCGCTCGCTGCGCTGCGCCGGATCACCGGCGACCTCACCGCCGTCGTCACGGTGGCCGACGACGGCGGCTCCAGCGGGCGCCTGCGCGACGAGCTGGGCGTGCTGCCGCCCGGCGATCTGCGCAAGGCGCTGGCCGCGCTGTGCGGCGACGACGACTGGGGCCAGACCTGGGCCCGGGTCATCCAGCACCGCTTCACCTCCCAGGGCGACCTGCACGACCACGCGGTCGGCAACCTGCTCATCGTCGCCCTGTGGGAGCAGCTCGGCGACCACGTCCAGGCCCTGGACCTGGTCGGCAAGCTGCTCGGCGCGCACGGGCGGGTGCTGCCCATGTCCGCCGTACCGCTGGAGCTGCAGGCCCTGGTCAAGGGGCACGACCCCGGGCGCCCCGACGATGTGGACACCGTGCGCGGGCAGGCGACCGTCGCCCTGACCCCCGGCGAGGTGCAGTCCGTGCACCTCGTGCCGAACGACCCGCCCGCCGTCCCCGAGGCCGTCGCCGCGGTCCTGGACGCGGACTGGGTGGTGCTCGGCCCCGGCTCCTGGTTCTCGTCGGTCATCCCGCACCTGCTCGTCCCGGAGCTGCTGGACGCCCTCACCGAGACCAAGGCGCGCCGTGTGCTCTCCCTGAACCTCGCGCCGCAGCCCGGAGAAACCGAGGGCTTCTCCCCGCAGCGTCATTTGGAGGTTTTGGGGCGACACGCCCCTAAACTCGCCCTGGACGTGGTGCTGGCCGACGAGGCCGCGGTGCCCGACCGCGACTCGCTCACCGAGGCTGCCAAGCGGCTGGGCGCCGCGGTCGAGCTGGCGCCGGTGGCCCGGACCGACGGCAGCCCCCGGCACGACCCGGAGCTGCTGGCCGCCGCGTACGACCGTATTTTTCGGATGCATGGAAGGATCGGCCCATGGCGATGACGGCAGCGGTGAAGGACGAGATCTCCCGGCTCCCCGTCACCCGGACCTGCTGCAGGAAGGCGGAGGTCTCCGCCATTCTGCGGTTCGCCGGCGGCCTTCACCTCGTAAGCGGGCGCATCGTGATCGAGGCGGAGTTGGACACCGCGATGGCGGCCCGTCGGCTCAAGCGGGACATCCTGGAGATCTTCGGCCACAGCTCGGAGCTGATCGTGATGGCGCCCGGCGGGCTGCGCCGAGGCTCGCGGTACGTGGTGCGCGTGGTCGCGGGCGGCGACCAGCTGGCCCGCCAGACCGGCCTCGTCGACGGCCGGGGCCGCCCGATCCGCGGCCTGCCCCCGCAGGTGGTCTCCGGGGCCACCTGCGATGCGGAGGCGGCCTGGCGCGGGGCCTTCCTGGCGCACGGCTCGCTGACCGAGCCCGGCCGCTCCTCCTCCCTGGAGGTGACCTGCCCGGGCCCGGAGGCCGCGCTCGCGCTGGTCGGCGCCGCCCGCAGGCTCTCCATCGCAGCGAAGGCCCGCGAGGTGCGCGGGGTGGACCGGGTGGTCGTCCGCGACGGTGACGCGATCGGAGCCCTGCTCACCCGCCTCGGCGCGCACGAGTCCGTGCTGGCCTGGGAGGAGCGCCGGATGCGCCGCGAGGTGCGGGCCACCGCCAACCGGCTCGCCAACTTCGACGACGCCAACCTGCGCCGTTCGGCCCGCGCCGCCGTGGCCGCCGGTGCCCGGGTCCAGCGAGCCCTGGAGATCCTCGGGGACGAGGTGCCCGAGCACCTCGCGGCCGCCGGACGGCTGCGCATGGAACACAAACAGGCCTCCCTGGAGGAGCTGGGCGCGCTCGCCGACCCGCCGCTCACCAAGGACGCGGTCGCGGGCCGGATCCGCCGTCTGCTGGCGATGGCCGACAAGCGCGCCTCCGACCTCGGCATCCCGGGCACGGAGGCCAACCTCACGGAGGAACTGGCGGACAACCTCGCCGGCTGACGCGACATCAGGACGCCGGTGCCGACGCCGTTCGGGTGATCGGTACCGGCGTTTGCGTGTCCGTGAGGCGCCCTTGACTCGATCATGATGTGACATGAGCCTGGCAACCTGTTCGCCGCTGTGGCGGAGCACCCTAGGGGGGTTCATGAGACACAGAGCGAGATCGATCCTTGCTGTCGGCGCGCTCCTGCTCGGTGGAGCGAGCCTTGCACCCATCGCCCAGGCACAGAGCGGCAGTTCACCCCGTACCGACCCCGACGAGGTCAAGGTCTTCCGTGCCGACGTCACCGAGCAGCAGATTCCGCTGCTCCTCAAGGCCGGACAGGACGGCCACGAACTCGGCGAGCACATGGCCCGCAACGGGAGGACGGCCGTCGAGGTCTACCTCACCGACCGGCAGGCCAGGAAGCTGGAGAAACAGGGCGTCGACCTCACCGAGCACACCCTGCCGCCCAGGGCCGCGGCGCGCGTCGAGAGCGCCGCGCAGGGCGTCTTCCGGCCCTACGGCGGAAGCGGCGGCCTCAAGGAGGAGATCCTCCGGACCGCGCAGACCCACCCCGGCCTCACCAAGGTCGAGTCCATCGGCAGGACGGTCAACGGCCAGGACATCCTCGCGCTCAAACTGACCAGGAACGCGAACAGGTCGAAGGACGGCTCCAAGCCAGCCGTGCTGTACATGTCCAACCAGCACGCGCGCGAGTGGATCACGCCGGAGATGACCCGGCGTCTGATGCACTACTACCTGGACAAGTACGCGACGGACCGGCGCATCAAGAAGATCGTCGACTCCACCGAGCTGTGGTTCGTCCTGTCGGCCAACCCCGACGGATACGACTACACCTTCAAGGACGCCGGCACACGTCTGTGGCGCAAGAACCTCCGTGACGTCAACGGTGACGGCGTCATCGGCGCGGGGGACGGCGTCGACCTCAACCGCAACTTCCCCTACAAGTGGGGCTACGACGACGAGGGGTCCTCCCCGAACCCGACCAGCGAGACCTACCGCGGTGCGAGCCCCGAGTCCGAGCCCGAGACCAGGGCCCTCGACACCTTCGAGAAGCGCATCGGGTTCACGTTCGGCGTCAACTACCACTCCGCCGCCGAACTCCTCCTCTACGGCGTCGGCTGGCAGGTCGCCACGCCCACCCCGGACGACGTCCTCTACAAGGCGCTCGCCGGCACCCCCGACAACCCGGCCATCCCCGGCTACCGCTCGCAGGTCTCCTCGGAGCTGTACACCACCAACGGTGAGGCGGACGGGCACGCCGCGAACGTCGACGGCATGGCGATGTTCACCCCCGAGATGTCGACCTGCGAGACCGCGTCGAACGTCGATCCGAACGACGCCTGGAACCCGGACGACTGCCCGTCGGTCTTCAACTTCCCCGACGACGAGAAGCTGATCCAGCAGGAGTTCGAGAAGAACGTCCCCTTCGCGCTCTCCGTCGCCGCGAGTGCCGCCCGCCCCGACCGGCCGGTCTCCTCGGTCGGCCTGAGCGCCGCCGACTTCACCCCGGCCGTGTTCTCCACGTCGTACTCCCGCGGCGCGGACCAGCAGGTGTCCGTGGTCGTCCGCAAGGCGGTGCGCGACAAGGAACTCAAGTACCGCGTCAACGGCGGCCGTACCCTCGACCAGGCCCTGCGGCCCTGGAAGGGCGGCGCGACCTACGGCGGTGGGGACAACCTCTACTTCGACGAGTACCGGGCCAAGGTGCAGGACGGCGAACCGGGCGACAAGGTCGAGGTGTGGTTCACCGGCGGGACGAAGAACGGCAAGAAGGTCTCCAGCTCCCACTTCACCTACACCGTGGCCGAGCGGCCGAAGGCGGACACGCTCGTCGTCGCCGAGGAGGGCACGGCCGCCACGCAGGCACAGGCGTACGTGGACGCGCTGAAGGCGGCCGGGCACCGGGCGATCGTGTGGGACGTGGCCACCCGGGGAGCCCCGGACGCGCTCGGCGTCCTCAAGCACTTCGGGACGGTCCTGCACTACTCGGGCACGAGCGGTCCGGGCAACGCCACCCAGCTCCAGCTTCGCGCCTACCTCAACGAGGGCGGCCGGCTGATCGAGGCCGGCGAGCTGGCCGGCGGCGATGTCGACCTCGGCGGCGGCACCCTGTCGGACGACTTCAGCCAGTACTACCTGGGCGCCTACTCGCGTACGTCGACCAAGGGAGCCACCGGCTTCACCGGCTCCGGCGCGCTCGACGGCTACAGCGGCGCCCTCGGCAGTGCGTCCGGCAACCCGCTCGACAAGGCCGGTACCTACAGCGTCACCTCGGACGAGCTGCCCGCGGCCGGCCACCCGCAGTTCAGGAGCGCGGGCGCGGGCCGGTTCGCCGGGACCGTCAGCCCCTACGGCCCGTACGCGGGTTCCTCCATGGCCGCGGCCGTGCACACCGACGACGCCTACAAGCGTCTCACCCGCACCATCGACCTCACCGGTGTCGGCGCCGCCGACAAGCCCGCCCTGCGCACCCAGTTGCTGTGGGACACCGAGCCCGGCTACGACCACGCGGTCGTCGAGATCCACACCCTGGGCGCCGACGACTGGACGACGCTCCCGGAGGCCGGAGGGGCCACGAGGACCGCCGTACCTTCCGAGTGCGGGGCCGGGTTCCTGATCGGCGAGCACCCGTGGCTCAAGCACTACCTCACGCTCGTCGGCAAGGCCTGCACCGCGACCGGTACCACCGGCTCGTGGAACAGCCTCACCGGCAGCTCGGGCGGCTGGCGGCAGGTGGGCTTCGATCTGAGCGCGTACGCGGGGAAGTCCGTCGAGGTCTCGATCAGCTACATCACCGACCCGGGCACCGGCGGGCACGGCGTCCTCGCCGACGACGCCTCGCTCGTCGTCGGCGGCACGGCGAAGGAGACCGAGGGCTTCGAGACGTCCCTGGGCGCATGGAAGGTGGCGGGACCGCCCGCGGGCAGCCCTGCGGTTCTGAAGGACTGGACACGCACCGGAGCGCTCTTCCAGACGTACGGAGCGGTCACCACCGACGACACCGTGCTGCTCGGCTTCGGTCTGGAACAGGTGCCGTCGGCGGCGGACCGGGCGGCTCTGCTGAGGAAGGCGTTCTCCTCGCTCGACAGATGAGACAGCCCTATTCAACATGTGAGCGGGACCCCCACTCAACGGTGCGCGAGAGGGTGCCTCATCAGGTGAGCCGACCCGCTCACGAACGAGTGAAAAGAGCGTCAACAGGTACCGGCATTACGTAACAAAGGACGGCGAAACGACCGCCGATCCGAGGTGGTCCGTACCCTACTGGCCGGTACGGACCGCCTGCCCGTGTATGCGGCATCTCGATGTCACCGCGGGGGCCTCAGAGAGGTAGGGTCGGGGGTGGTCGGGGACATCCCAAATACAGCTCGCCGGCACCGCATGGCCGGCGTACCAACGAGGAGATCGGTTCGTGACGATCCGCGTAGGCATCAACGGCTTCGGCCGCATCGGCCGTAACTACTTCCGCGCGCTGCTGGAGCAGGGGGCAGACATCGAGGTCGTGGCTGTCAACGACCTGGGTGACACCGCGACCACCGCCCACCTGCTGAAGTACGACACGATCCTGGGCCGCCTCAAGCAGGAGGTCACCCACACCGCCGACACGATCACGGTCGACGGCCACACCATCAAGGTGCTCTCCGAGCGCAACCCCGCCGACATCCCGTGGGGCGAGCTGGGCGTCGACATCGTCATCGAGTCCACCGGCATCTTCACCAAGAAGGAAGACGCCGAGAAGCACATCGCCGGCGGCGCCAAGAAGGTCCTCATCTCGGCTCCGGCCAAGGACGAGGACATCACCATCGTGATGGGCGTCAACCAGGACAAGTACGACGCGGCCAACCACCACGTCATCTCCAACGCCTCCTGCACCACCAACTGTGTGGCGCCGATGGCAAAGGTCCTCGACGAGAACTTCGGCATCGTCAAGGGTCTGATGACCACGGTCCACGCGTACACCAACGACCAGCGCATCCTGGACTTCCCGCACAAGGACCTGCGCCGTGCCCGCGCCGCCGCGGAGAACATCATCCCGACCACCACGGGTGCCGCCAAGGCCACCGCGCTGGTCCTGCCGCAGCTCAAGGGCAAGCTGGACGGCATCGCCATGCGCGTCCCGGTCCCGACCGGCTCGGTCACCGACCTGGTCGTCGAGCTCGGCCGCGAGGTCACCAAGGAAGAGGTCAACGCCGCCTTCCAGAAGGCCGCCGAGGGCGAGCTGAAGGGTCTCCTCGACTACACCGAGGACCCGATCGTCTCCTCCGACATCGTCAACGCCCCGGCGTCCTGCACCTTCGACTCCTCCCTGACCATGGTCCAGGAGGGCAAGAACGTGAAGATCATCGGCTGGTACGACAACGAGTGGGGCTACTCCAACCGCCTCGTGGACCTGACGGTCTTCGTCGGCGGCCAGCTCTGATCGCCGTAACAGGCACCTCAGCGTGAGTGCAGGGCCCGGGCAGCGCAGGGACGCGCGGTCCGGGCCCTGACTCGCGTGCAGAACAGCCATGACTACGATCACGGAGCACCACCAGCCCCCGGGAGCCTCACTCATGAAGACGATCGACGAACTCCTCGCCGCAGGCGTAGCCGGCCGGCGAGTCTTCGTCCGCGCCGACCTCAACGTCCCGTTGGACGGCACCACCATCACCGACGACGGGCGGATCCGCGCCGTCGCCCCGACCATCGCCAAGCTCGCCGAGGCGGGCGCCAAGGTGATCGTCGCCTCCCACCTGGGCCGTCCCAAGGGCGCCCCGGACCCTCAGTTCTCCCTCGCCCCGGTCGCGAAGCGGCTCGGTGAAATCCTGGGCAGGAGCGTCTCGTTCGCCACCGACACGGTCGGCGACAGCGCGAAGGCCACCGTCGCCGCACTGACGGACGGACAGGTCGCGCTGCTGGAGAACCTCCGCTTCAACGCGGGCGAGACGAGCAAGGACGACGCGGAGCGCGGCGCGTTCGCCGACGCCCTCGCCGCCCTGGCCGACCTCTACGTGGGCGACGGCTTCGGCGCCGTGCACCGCAAGCACGCCTCGGTCTTCGACCTCCCGGCACGTCTTCCGCACGCCGCCGGCTACCTGATCGCCAGCGAGGTCGGCGTCCTGAAGAAGCTCACCGAGGAGGTCAAGCGGCCCTACGTCGTCGCGCTCGGCGGCGCCAAGGTCTCCGACAAGCTGGCCGTCATCGACAACCTGCTCAAGAAGGCCGACCGCATCCTCATCGGCGGCGGCATGGCGTACACGTTCCTCGCCGCCAAGGGGCACGAGGTCGGTATCTCCCTGCTCCAGGAGGACCAGAAGGGGAAGTGCCTGGAGTACCTGGCGGAGGCGGAGAAGCGCGGCGTCGAGTTCGTGCTCCCTGTCGACGTGCTGGTCGCCGGCGAATTCCCGGACCTGAAGACCAAGGCACCCGCCAACCCCGACCTGGTCTCCGCGGACGCCATCCCGGCCGACAAGGAGGGCCTCGACATCGGCCCGAAGACCCGCGAGCTCTACGCCGCGAAGCTCGCCGACGCGGGCACGGTCTTCTGGAACGGCCCCATGGGTGTCTTCGAGCACCCCGACTACGCGAACGGCACCAAGGCCGTCGCGCAGGCCCTGCTGGACTCGCCGGGCTTCACCGTCGTCGGCGGCGGTGACTCCGCCGCGGCCGTGCGTCTGCTCGGCTTCGACGAGAATGCATTCGGCCACATCTCGACCGGCGGCGGCGCCTCCCTCGAATACCTCGAGGGCAAGACGCTCCCCGGCCTCGCCGCACTGGAGGACTGACCTCAATGAGCACGCGCACGCCGCTGATGGCGGGCAACTGGAAGATGAACCTCAACCACCTCGAGGCCATCGCTCATGTCCAGAAGCTCGCCTTCGCCCTGGCCGACAAGGACTACGAGGCCGTCGAGGTCGCCGTCCTGCCGCCCTTCACCGACCTGCGCTCCGTGCAGACCCTGGTCGACGGCGACAAGCTCAAGATCAAGTACGGCGCCCAGGACATCTCGCAGCACGACTCCGGTGCCTACACCGGTGAGATCTCCGGCCCGATGCTGGCCAAGCTGAAGTGCACCTATGCGGTGATCGGTCACTCCGAGCGACGGCAGTACCACGCCGAGAGTGACGATCTTGTCAACGCCAAGGTCAAGGCCGCCTACAAGCACGGCCTCACCCCGATCCTGTGCGTCGGCGAGGAGCTGGACGTCCGCGAGGCGGGCAACCACGTCTCCCACACCCTCACCCAGGTCGAGGGCGGTCTGAAGGACCTCCCGGCCGAGCAGGCCGAGACCATCGTGATCGCCTACGAGCCGGTGTGGGCCATCGGCACCGGCAAGGTCTGCGGCGCCGAGGACGCCCAGGAGGTCTGCGCCGCCATCCGCGGCAAGATCGCCGAGCTGTACTCGCAGGAGGTGGCCGACCAGGTCCGCATCCAGTACGGCGGCTCCGTGAAGTCCGGCAACGTCGCCGAGATCATGGCGCAGGCCGACATCGACGGCGCCCTGGTCGGCGGGGCCTCGCTGGACGCGGACGAGTTCGTCAAGATCGTGCGCTTCCGCGATCAGTGAGCCGAGCTGTGAGTAGGCGGTAGCGACGATCCGTCGTACTCTTGCGGGGGCATGGCCCTGGGCTGTGCCCCCGTCGTCCATCCGAATCCGAGGAAGTTGGTCCAGCCGTGGTTTTGGGGTTCTCGATCGCCCTGATCGTCTTCAGCCTGCTGCTGATGCTGCTGGTGCTGATGCACAAGGGGAAGGGCGGCGGCCTCTCCGACATGTTCGGCGGCGGCATGCAGTCGTCCGTCGGCGGCTCCTCGGTCGCCGAGCGCAACCTCGACCGCATCACCATCGTCATCGGGGTGCTGTGGTTCGCGTCCATCGTCGTTCTCGGCCTGCTGATGAAGTCGAACGGCTGACACCGGTGTGACCGGCTGACGGCGCACGAGAGCCGATCGGCGCCTGACAAACACATACATTCCGTACGTACGGCCCCATGTTGGGTGCGCGCCTGTGAGCGCGGCCTATCATGGGGCTTGCGTCTGGATGTGGGGGTTGTAACTCCAATCACTGGACGCGCGTTGGGCCTTACGTAGACTGAGGCGCTCGCGGCGAAGCGAAACGCCGACTCGCTTCGCGGCACCATCACGCAGGGAGTTACGACCGTGGCAAGTGGCAACGCGATCCGAGGAAGCCGGGTCGGGGCGGGGCCGATGGGCGAGGCCGAGCGCGGCGAGTCCGCGCCGCGTCTGCGCATCTCCTTCTGGTGCTCCAACGGGCATGAGACCCAGCCGAGCTTCGCCAGCGACGCACAGGTGCCCGAGACCTGGGACTGCCCGCGCTGCGGCTTCCCGGCCGGTCAGGACCGGGACAATCCGCCGGACCCGCCGCGCACCGAGCCGTACAAGACGCACCTCGCGTACGTGCGGGAGCGGCGCAGCGACGCGGACGGCGAGGCGATCCTCGCCGAGGCGCTCGCCAAACTGCGCGGCGAGATCTAGCAGTTTTCACCGGCCGGGTGCCTGCGGGCACCGGGCCGGAGCCGTTTCGCGCAGCTGCGGACGGCCCGTTGTCAGTGGTGCCTCATAGGGTTGTGCATCGACGGATCATCGACGCGTCGACGACCTGAGGGGGACACGTGGCTGCGGTCGGGACGGCGAGTGCGGGCGCGCCCGCGTGGCGTGGGGGGTTCGGGCGTCTGTGGACGGCCGCCGTGATCTCCCGCTTCGGCGACGCGTTACGCACGTCCGCGCTACCGTTGCTCGCGGTGAGCCTCACCGACGAGCCGCTGGTCATCGCGTCCGTCACCGCCTGTGGCTATGTGCCGTGGCTGCTGTTCGGTCTGTTCGGAGGCGCCCTTGCGGACCGCGTCGACCAGCGGCGGGCGATGTGGCTCGTGGACACGGTAAGGGGCCTGCTCGTCGCGGGTTTCGCCCTCGCCGTGGGTCTGGGACACGCCTCCATCCCCCTGCTGATCGCCCTCGCCTTCTCGCTCACGGCCCTCCAGACGCTTTTCGACAACGCCTCCACGGCGTTGTTGCCCTCCCTGGTGGAGCGTGAGGTTCTGGGCAGCGCGAACGCCCGGCTGATGACCGGTCAGCAACTCGCGGGCGGACTGCTCGCGGGGCCGTTCGTGCCGCTGTTGCTGGTGGCCGGGGCGTTCATGCCGTTCGCCGCGGACGCCGGCACCTACCTGGTGGCCGCCGCCCTCGTGGCATCCCTGCGGATACGACCGCCGCAGCGCGAACCGCGCCCGGCCGGCAGCACCCTGCGCACAGAGATCCGGGCGGGCCTGCGCGCCCTGTGGCGAGACCGGGTGCTGCGCGCGGTCTGCGTGGCCACGCTGCTCTGCAACATCGGGATGGGCGCCCTGATCGCCACGCTGGCGCTGCACGTCACCCGCTGGCTGCACGCGGGCAGTACCGGTTACGTCGCCGCCATGACGGCGTACGCGGCCGGCAGTCTGGCCGGCGGCTTCCTCGCCCAGCGGATAGCGCGCCGCGCGGGGCGGGTACGGGCCCTGCTGCTCGGCGGCGCGGTCCAGACGGGCTCCCTGCTGCTCATCGGCTCCGTGCGGCACCTGCCCGCCCTGGTCGCCGGGATGCTGCTGCTCGGCGCGATGAACATGGTCTGGAACGTCAACCAGGTCACGTTGTTGCAGCAGCGCAGCCCCGAGTCGATGGTGGGCCGTATCGCCTCCGCCTTCCGCACCTCCTCGACCTCGGGCGCCCCCTTCGGCGCGCTGCTCGGCGGAGCGGCGGCCCGGCTGTACGGCCTCAACGCGCCCGCCCTGCTCGCCGCAGTCCTGTTCGCCTCGGCCGTCACCGCATTGATACCGGCACGCAAGCCCGACGTACCAGTTGTTGCCCGTGAGGACAGCGTCTCGTCCGCTCGTCCCGCGCACTGATCAATTAGGTTGGGACCGGCAGCGGGACAGGTACCGAAAGAAGGCTGAAGTCGGAAATGAACGCAGACGGCCGTACCAGGCTCAACCAGACGCCCGAGTGGACCGCTCTCGCCGAGCACCGGGAGGAACTGGCCGACACCCATCTGCGGGACCTGTTCGCCGCCGATCCGCAGCGCGGCGCCGGGTACACCCTCCAGGTCGGTGACCTGCACATCGACTACTCGAAGCACCTGGTCACCGACGAGACGCTGCGGCTGCTGCGCGAGCTGGCCGCCGCGACGGACGTCTTCGGCCTCAGGGACGCCATGTTCCGCGGGGAGAAGATCAACATCACCGAGCGGCGGGCCGTGCTGCACACCGCGCTGCGCGCCCCGCGGGACGCGGTGATCGAGGTCGACGGCGAGAACGTGGTCCCGGCCGTGCACGCCGTGCTCGACAAGATGAGCGACTTCGCCGAACGCGTCCGCTCCGGCGCCTGGACCGGCCACACCGGCAGGCGCATCAAGAACGTGATCAACGTCGGCATCGGCGGCTCCGACCTGGGCCCCGCGATGGCCCACGAGGTGCTGCGCAGCTTCACCGACCGCGACCTCACGGTCCGCTTCGTCTCCAACGTGGACGGCGCCGACCTGCACGAGGCCACCCGCGACCTGGACCCGGCCGAGACGCTGTTCATCGTCGCGTCCAAGACCTTCACCACGATCGAGACGATCACCAACGCCACCTCGGCCCGCTCCTGGCTGCTGGACGCGCTCGGTGACGAGAAGGCGGTCGCCCGGCATTTCGTGGCCCTGTCGACCAACGCGGAGAAGGTCACCGAGTTCGGTATCGACCCGGACAACA
>NZ_JBFAET010000169.1:0-19576 GCF_040642095.1 Streptomyces sp. NPDC020362 | reverse complement strand
CCGCACTCACCGCCCTGGCCGTGCTGCTCGTCGCCGTCGCCATGGTGAACCCCTACCGCCGCGACGAGCACTGAGTCAGGCCGCCGTAGCCGCGCCCACCGGGTGCAGCACCAGGTGTCCGTCCGAGCGGGCGGCGGCCATGGCGAACGGGAAGGTGTCCGCCTCCAGGCACATCGGCACGTCCTCCGGGTGGACACCGGCCCAGCCCAGTCGGACGCCCTCGGCGAGCTGCGCGGCGGCGTCCGAGCGCCGTGCCCGCTCCAGGTAGGGCTCGGGATCGGTGCCGGCCGAGCCGACGCGGGCCGCGATGTACTCGGCGCAGGCGAGGTCCTCCTCGGCCCGCCCGCCGTCCCCGGTGACGACGAAGGTCACCGTGTCCGGCCGGGCCTGCCGCAGCGCCGCGGCGGTCGCGTCGGCCACGACGAAACTCGCGCAGAGCAGCAGCCGCGCGTCCGCGACGGCCAGAGCCCCGGCCGTGCCGGCGGTGGTCTTCTGGACGATCGTGCGGCCCCTCACCTCGAGCGAGCGCAGCCGGGCGGGCGAGTTGGCCAGGTCGAAGCCCGGCACCGGCGCACCGTCCTGGAAGGCAAGCCAGCCCGGGTTACGGGCCTTCAGCTCCAGCGCCTCCTCCTGCGTGCCGGTGAAGACGATCTTCTCTGCGCCGCGCCGGAACGCCCAGGCCGCCACGGTGAAGGCGCGCATCACATCGACGACCACGGCGACGTCGGGCGCCGTAGGCCGGTCCGGTATCCCGGTGAAGGTGGGTTGCATCGCTCCATGGTGCGGCACCCGGCACCGGCACTCGGCAGTCCGGACCCGGTACCCACCCAGCACCCGGCAGCCGGGACTTGGGCGGGCGCCGCTCCGGGCCCGGTGGGGCAGTCCGGGCGGTTCAGGGTTCGGGGATCTCGGGCGGCAGCGGGCGGGCGGCGCGCAGACTGCGCAGGGCGAGGAGCAGGACGCCGATGTCGTCCAGGTAGACCGGGTCGGGCAACAGGTCGGCGGGGAGCACCAGATACAGGACCGCGCCCCAGAACACCCAGCGCGGTCCCGTCGGCAGCCCGGCCCGTTGCAGGTTCCGCCGGGTGCGCACCAGCCGGACCAGCAGGCCGACGGCGACGGCGAGCAGCGCCGCCGCGACCACGACGACGGCGATCACCAGCACGGTCGCGGTGGAATCCATGCGGTCTCCTGTTCCTGCGCGGCGGACGGGGCGGGCCGGGTCCCTCGCCGGCCCGTCGCTATGACCTCTACTTCCCGTTCTTCCCGCTCCCGGACGCCGTACCGCCGCGTCCCCGCGCCGGGCGGGTCACGACGGTCTGTCCTGCGGGCCGGTGGGGTCCGTGCCCGCGGGGCCGGGCGAGTCGTCAGGGCCGGGTTCCGGGCGGGCACCCTTCGGAGCGAACCTCAGCCGCTCGAACGACCGGGTCAGCTGGCGCAGCGCAGCGGGCGCCCTGGTGCCGGGCCGCTGCTGTTGCTGCTGCTGGGGCAGGGCGGGAGCGGGCGCGTCGCGGTAGGCGGCCAGTGCCTGGAGTGCCTGGTCGGCGGCCTCCCGGTACAGGTCCCGGGACTTCGTCATGGCCTCCAGCGCCTCGGCGTACATGGTGGCCAGCTGCCGCTGCCGCTCCAGCTCCTCCTGAAGGGTCATCAGGGTCCAGTTCTCGCGCAGGTCGGCGAGTGCCCCGGCGGCGCCCTGCGGCAGGGGCCGGGGCAGCGCGACGAAGTGCCGCAGGGCCGTGATGATCGCGCCGGGTTCGGAGCCGTCCAGGAAGACGCTGCGCACACGGTGCTCCCGGCCGTCGTAGCCGTCCGGGGCAGGGTCCGGGGGAAGCAGCACGGCGCCCCCGCGCGGCACCTCGACGCCGAGGTCCTTCAGCGCATAGTTGACGGCGCGCAACTGCGGCGGCGCGGCCCGGTGCTCCACCACGCGGTGCCGCAGCCCCGGTGGCAGCAGGCCGGCCAGCGGCAGCCGGCCGCTCTCGTCCGGGGTCATCGCCTCGTGCACGACGAGGTGGACGCACCAGGCCTCACGGGCCGCGTCCCGCAGCCGTCTGCGTATCTCCTTCTCGTCCTCGGGCAGCGCGTTGGCCTGGCACAAGCGCAGGCCCGCGACGGCGGGGTGGTGGTCCCAGGCGCCGTCGTCGCCCTCCGCGGCCCGGCCCTCGGGCCAGAACAGCGTCGCGGGCGAGGGCCAGGCGTCGTCCCACGGGCGCTCCGCCTCCGCGACGAGCGTCCACTGCTGCCCCTGCGGCAGGTCCTGCCGGGGTTCGAGGGTGAGCCGGGCCCGCACGGTCACCGTGCCGTCGGCCCGCCAGCGCGCCTCGAAGACCCGGCGCGCCGCGTCCTCGGGGCCGGGCGGCTCGGCGAAGTCGTCGATGTCCCCGCTCTCCTTGTGCCGGGCCAGCGTGCGGCGGACGACGTCCTCGGCCGCGGGGCCGGTGTGACGGCCGCGGGCCGCCCAGAGGGTCTGCGGGATGGTGGCGTGGTCGGTTGCGGTGTTCGACATGAGCCAATCTGCTGATGGAAGCGGGTGTACCTTCCAGTATCCCCTCCGGGTGGCGGGACCAGTCGGCCGGGGCCTCGGGCGGCGCGTCGTGACGGGCGCGCACCCGGCGCGCGGTGACGAGGATGCGCCACCGAGCGGAGGACGGGGGGCGGAGCGCCCCGCGCACGGGGTGTGCTCCGGGCACCCGGGGCGCGTGCCGCACGCGTCACGCGACCGGGGTTCACACGTCCCCGGGCCCTCGCGCGGCGCCCACAATGGTCCGGCAACGGGGCCCGCCCGCCCATCCGCTTAGGGACGGGCCCCGTTCGCCGTAGCCCCCGGAACCTCGTCACCCTCCCCGCGTCCGGGCCGCTCTGCCTCCCGCGTCCGGGCGTCTGCATTCCCCGCGTCTGAACGTCTCCGCCTCCCGCGTCCGGGCGTCTGCATTCCCCGCGTCTGAACGTCTCCGTCTCCCGGGTCCGGGCGTCTGTATGCCCGGCGTCCGAGCGTTTTCGTCTCCCGCGTCCGGGCGTCTGCATTCCCGGCGTCCGAGCGTCTCCGTCTCCCGCGTCCGGGCTTCGCCGTCTCCAGCGTCCTGGACGCTGTCGGAGTCATGGGCACTGCCCGGCCCGGCGAGGTCGCTCACCCCACTCGATATATATCGGCTGCCGATATATTCTGGTCGCATGGCATCGAGGAACATGACCCGGGCGGCGTTCTTCGTCCTCACCGCACTTGCCGACCAGCCGCGGCACGGCTACGGCATCCTGCGCGAGGTCGAGGAACTGTCCGACGGGGAGGTGCAGTTGAGAGTCGGCACGCTCTACGGCGTCCTGGACCGGCTCACCGACGACGGCCTGATCGTGCTGGACCGCGAGGAGGTGCAGCAGGGCCGCCTGCGGCGCTACTACCGGCTCACCGACGAAGGAGTGGCCGCGCTCGACGCGGAGGCGGAGCGGATGGCCGCCGGCGCCGGGGCCGCCAAGCGCCGCATCGCAGAGGGCCGCCGCGCCACCGCCCCGGCCGACACCGCACCCAAACCCCCCACGGCACCCGGACTCGCGGGAGGCTTCGCATGACCACCACGCTCCTGGAATCCCGCTACCGCTCCGTCCTGCGCCTGCTCCCCGCCTACTACCGTCGCGAACGTGAGGAGGAGATGGTCGAGACGTACCTCTGGGACCTCGACCGTGACACGCAGGACCAGAGTCGTCCCACGCTCGGAGAGGTGGCGAGCATCGCCGCCCTCGCCGTGCGCAGCCGCCTGGGCGCGCCCGGGGCGCCGCGCCGCTACGTCCTCCTCGGCTCGGCCGTCCGGCTCTTCGCGCTGTTCGCCGTGCTGATCCAGGCGACCGCCGCGGTCGTCGACCTGGTCATCGAGGTGACCTGGGCCGTCAGCCGGGGCGGCGGGGAGCGGCACCTGTTCCTGTCGCAGTTCACCGACCAGGGACTTCTCATGGGGATGGTCACGGCCGCCCAGTGGATCCTGCCGCTGCTGTGGACGGTGGCCTACTTCGCCCTTCTCCACGACCGACGCGGCCTCGCCCGGGCGTCCGCGCTGCTGGCCGCACTGCCCAACCTCTGGCCGCTGGTCGGCCCGCTGACCGGTGCGCTGGTGGCCCCGGACCCGGCGTTCGCCACCGCCTTCGGCCTCCTCGCCTGGCTGCCGGCCCTCGCGCTCTGCGCCGCCCACCACCGGGACGCGCCCCCGGCCCGGCTGCCCGTGGGCTCACCGGGGCTGGTCTTCATGACCGGTTGCGTGGTGTCGGGCGCGTCCGTCGTGATGCTGCCCGCCGCCCCCGATCTGGCCTGGGCACCCGCGAGTTGCTTCGTCGTGGGCGCGCTCGGCTGGCTCTTGTGGCAGGCCCGAAGCGGCGGGGCCGCGACACCCGGCGCCGGACTGGCCCTGGCCGTCCTCGGCCTGCTGGTCCTGGCGGTACGGGTCGCCGCCCTGTACCTCTGGCTGCCCCTGCCCCTGCCCGCCGCATACCTCGGCGGCGCGCTCGTGCAGACGGCCGCGCTGGCGCTCCTGACCGTGGCGCTGGCGGTGGTCGGCCGCCGGGACCTCACCGCGGTCGCGCCGGGCCTGTCCTGATCGGCCTGCCTCGTCGGCCGCCCGGGACCGGCCCGTCCGGGCTCAGTGCGGGAACGCCCGGGGCGGCCGCTGACGGGGCAGCTCCTCACGGAAGCCGGCGATGGCCGAACTGATCTGGCGCATCAGGACCGTGCCCTCCAACCGGTCGAGGTAGAGACCGGAGCGGGCCAGGGCGGGCAGGTCCACACAGAAGTAGAGGGCCATCAGCGGGTTGACGAACAGCTCGCTGTTCCGGGTGCGTTCGGTGAACCGGACGTCGCCGAAGTCGCCGCGCACGGCCGCCGCGACGGACCCGTGGACGATGCTGGGGTGGTCGGCGTGGCACTGCTGGGCGTGGGCCACCGCGTCGAGGTAGAGGGCGCCCTCGTGGCTCTCGCGGGGCAGCGAGAACGCGCCCAGGTAGGCGCCCTCACGGTCCAGGGCGGCTAGATTCTCCAGGAACAGCGCGTGGTTGACGCCGTGGTAGGCGTCCACTCCGAAGCCCAGGCAGGCCACCAGCCGGTGCGCGACCTCGTCGAGCCCGGCGACGGCCGCCAGGCTCGCCATGTCCTCCTCCGGCGTGCCGAGCCCGTGCTCGTCCCCGCGCATGAGGATGTCGGTCCCGCCGTCCACCAGCACGACGGCGTCGACACCGCCCAGGTGCTCTAGAAGCGCACGGTAGGCAGCGCGCAGCGGTCCGACACCCGTACGGGGAAAGGCGTACACGGTATCGGGCAGCCCCTGCGACGCGAGCCACTGGGCGAGTGCACGCTCGGGGAAGTAGTCGCCGCGCAGCGGGGTGTCCGGGCGGACGGCGGCGACGTCCACCGCCACCCATGAGTCGAGATCCAGGCCGTACAGGTCGGAGAAGGACAGGTTGGCCAGATGGACCTCCGCACCGGCCGCCCGCAGCGCGAGCGCCAGGGGCAGTCCGGCGTAGACGTCGAAGCCGCCGCCCGCACCGGCGACGAGCACCCGGCGCGCCTCGCGCAGGCGGGTGAAGAAGGGAGGCTCGCTCAGGGAGAACACCGCAGGACCCTAGCAGGACGGGTGTTCGACGAGGATCGTGCCGACGGGACCGCACGAAGGGGCCGGCACCAGGGTGCCGGCCCCTCACGAGCATGCGGAACAGCAGACCTACGCGCCGCTCTCCCGGAGCATGTCCTCGCGCTCGACGATCTTCACGCGCTCCCGGCCCTGCGGCTCGCCCAGCGCGCGTTCGGCGGCGTCCAGCTTGTACCAGCCCTCCCAGGTGGTGTGGCGGACGCCCCGCTCGGCGAAGAAGGCGTCCACGGCCTCCGGCTCGGGAGAGGCCGGGGTGTGCAGCCGGCCGTTCGCGTAGTCGTCCAGCAGGTTGGCCACGGTCTCGTTGGCGTCACCCTTGGTGTGGCCGATCAGGCCGACCGGACCGCGCCGGATCCAGCCGGTGACGTACGTCGACTGGAGATGGCCGCCGCCCTCCTCGATGACCCGGCCGCCCTCGTCCGGCACGGTGCCGGAGTCGATGTCCCACGGCAGCTTGGGCAGCTTCTCGGAGAGGTAACCGACGGCACGGTAGACGGCGGTGACGTCCCAGTCCTTGAACTCGCCGGTGCCCTGGACGTTGCCGGTGCCGTCGAGGGCGGTGCGCTCGGTGCGCAGGCCCACGACCCGGCCGTCCTCGCCGAGGATCTCGGTGGGCGACTCGAAGAAGTGCAGGAACAGCTTGTGCGGCCGGTTGCCGACGTCCCGGATCGCCCAGTTCTCCAGGGTCTTGGCGACCATGTCGGCCTGCTTGTTGCCGCGCCGGGTCTCGATCGAGCCCTTGTCGTAGTCGATGTCCTCGGGGTCGACGACGACCTCGATGGTGGGGGAGTGGTCCAGCTCGCGCAGCTCCATCGGGCTGAACTTGGCCTGGGCGGGGCCACGGCGGCCGAAGACGTGGATCTCCACGGCCTTGTTCGCCTTCAGACCGTCGTAGACGTTCGCCGGTATCTCCGTCGGCAGCAGTTCGTCCGCGGTCTTGGCGAGGACGCGGGCCACGTCGAGCGCCACGTTGCCGACGCCGAGCACGGCAACCTTCTCGGCCTCGAGCGGCCAGGTGCGCGGCACGTCCGGGTGGCCGTCGTACCAGGAGACGAAGTCGGCGGCGCCGTAGGAGCCGTCCAGCTCGATGCCCGGGACCGGCAGCTCCCGGTCGGCCATGGCGCCGGTGGAGAAGATCACCGCGTCGTAGAAGGCGCGCAGGTCGTCCAGGCTGAGGTCGTTCGGGTAGTCGACGTTGCCGAACAGGCGGATCTGGGGCTTGTCGAGCACCTGGTGCAGGGCGGTGATGATGCCCTTGATGCGCGGGTGGTCGGGGGCGACGCCGTACCGGATCAGGCCGAACGGGGCGGGCATCCGCTCGAAGAGGTCGATGGACACGCCGGGGTCGGCTGCCACCTCGGACTTGAGCAGGGCGTCGGCGGCGTAGATCCCGGCGGGGCCGGCTCCGACGATGGCTACCCGCAGGGGGCGCGGCATGATCAGTTCCCTTCGAGCGTGAAACAGGCGACTCGTCGGGAAGCCTAAACTAAGGCAGCCCTAAGTAAGTACGCGGGTCCGGTCTATGACCCCATAAGGCGATCTTATGACTTCCCCAAGGAGTCCTTTACGGGGGAAGGCCGGACATGGGGGAGGGCCGGACCCCGTCGGCTCACTCCGCGCTCCCCTCTCCCTTCCCTTCCGTCCCGGGTGTGGCAGACCCTGTCCTCGGCGTACCTGTGGCGCGGGCGGCGAGGGGTGAGGGCGCGTGGGCGGACGTGAGGAGACGACCGTCGCGGTGACGGGCGGCAGCGGCTTCGTCGGCAGCCATCTCGTGCGGCGGCTTCTGGAGCGAGGCCATCGGGTTCGCGCCACCGTACGCCGAGCCGCGCAGGCGGCGAAGGCACGGCCGCTGTGGGAGATGCAGGAGGCGTTCCCGGGCCGACTGACACTGTTCGAGGCCGACTTGCTGAAGGACGGGTCGTTCGACCCGGCGTTCCGTGGGTGCTCGGTCGTCTTCCACGTGGCCTCGCCGTTCCTCATGCCGGAACAGATCGAGGACGGCCGGCGGGACGTCGTGGACCCGGCGCTGCGCGGCACCCGCAACGTGCTGGCCGGCATCGAGCGGACCCCGGAGGTCCGGACCCTGGTGTTGACCTCCACCGTGGGTGCGGCCTTCGGTGACTACGCGGACGTCCTGGGGATGGAAGGCCAGGTGCTGTCCGAGCGGTACGTCAACACCACGAGCACGGCGGAGAACAACCCCTACCACTACGCCAAGACCGTCGCGGAGCGCACGGCCTGGGACGCCGCGGCGGCGCAGGACCGCTGGCGCATGGTGTCCGTCAACCCCGGCCTGATCCTGGGGCCTTCCCTCACCCCGGCTTCCGAGTCCGGCAGCCTCTTCCTCCTCGACGAACTGTTCAAGGGCTGCTTCTGCTACGGCGCCCCCGACTTCAGCTTCACCACCGCGGACGTCCGGGACGTCGCCGAGGCACACATCGCGGCCGCCGAGAACCCCGGGGCGGAGGGCCGTTACATCGTCGCGGCCGAGACGATGACCTCGTTCCACGAGATGGCACGCATCATCCGCACCCGCCACCCCTACGACCCGCGCCTGCCGCGCACCGCGCTCCCGCACTGGCCGGTGCGCATCCTGGGGCCGGCCTTCGGCCTCACCCAGGACTACATCCGGGGACACCTCGGCATCCGCTTCCGCGTCGACAACAGCCGCAGCATCCACGAACTGGGCCTCACCTACCGCCCGGTGGAGGAGACCCTGCTGGACCACTACGCGAGCTGGCGCGCACGGCGACGTCACCAGGGCTGAGACCGGGGCGGCCGACCGAGGTCCCGGCCCCCGAACCCCACGCGGCTCGAAGGACCGACGGCTCGAAGGATCGACGGCTCGGTGGACCGAAGGTTCGGCGGACCGACGGGCCCCGGTTCCGGCCCGGTCCGTCATGCGGGCCGTATCACCCGGTGGATCGCCGACTCGCCGGCGCCGTAGATCGATTCCTCGCGGATGGACGACCCCGGGCCCGGTGCATGGATCATCAGGCCGTTGCCGATGTGCAGGCCCACGTGCCGGTCGTCGCCGAAGAAGAGCACCAGGTCGCCGGGTTCGAGAGCGGCGAGCGTGACCGGCGTGCCGGCGAGCGCCTGCTGGTGCGCCGCGCGGGGCAGCGTGACCCCGGCCGCCCTCCAGGCTCCCTGGGTGAGGCTGGAGCAGTCGTAGGAGTCCGGTCCGGTCGCACCCCACACACAGGGCTTGCCGATCTGCGCCCGCGCAAAGGCGATGGCCTTCGCGACCCGCATCGAGCGGGTCGACTGGGTCGACAGAGGTGTGGCGGTGGCAAGGGGGAGGGAGCCGGTGGTGGTCAGAGGGTCGGTCAGCGGGTCGGCGGTGACAGGGGGGAAGGACCCGGTGTCGGTGGCCGGGTGGGCGAAGGAGCCGGTGTCCGTCAGGGGGGTGGCTGCGGTGACGGGGCGTGTGAAGGAGCCGGTGTCCGTCAGGGGGACGGCCGCGGCGACGGGGGCGGCCCAGGCGACGGGGGCGGCTGGGCCCGGCACCTGCGGCACACCGGGTGCCGTCCACTGCGGCTGCTGCCACTGGCCGGTGCCGAGTGGATCAGGCTGCTGCAGGTCCAGCGGGCCCGGCTGTGGCGGACCGAGCCGCCCCGACTCCTGAAGCTCCGGCTGCCCCCACTGTTCGGTGCTCGGCTGTGCCCACTGTTCGGTGCCTGGTTGCGCCCACTGTTCGGTGCCTGGTTGCGCCCACTGCTCGGTGCCGGGCTGCCCCCACTGTTCGGTGCCCGGTTGTGCCCACTGCGCGGTGTTCGGTTGTGCCCACTGCTCTGCGGTCGGCTGGACGGCCTGCACCGTGACCGGTTGGACGGCCTGTCCCGGGAGCGGCTGAAGGCCTTGCCCGGGGACCGGCTGGGCCGCTTGCGTCCAGGTCGGCCGGGACGTCTGTTCCATGCCGATGCCCCAGGCGCCCTGCGCGGAGGGGGCTGCCGGAGCGGCCGCGAGCGGTGTGACGAGGGAGGCGGTGTGACGGGACAGCAGTTCCTGGGCCGTGGCCAGTTTGCGCCGGTTCCTCGTCTTGGAGTCCGCGAGGGACGGGCGCCGGGGCGCGGCGGGGGAGACGGGCAGGTTCCCGGGCTGTTGTGCCACGGTTCCCTGCGCGGAGGGCAGTGAGGCGGCCGGGAGTACGTCCGTGCCCAGGCCGGTTCGGTCCGTCGGGCCGAGACCGAGGGCTTCTGCCGCTCCCTGCCCGGCCGGCTCGGGAACGCCCCCGGCGAGCAGCTCGGCCGGGCCGCGGCCGGGCAGCTCCGGAACACCCCTGGGCAGCGCCGCCATGCCCCGGCCGTTCGACCCGGAAGAGGTCGAACCGGACAACTGTGCCGGTATGCCGGGGAGTTGGGTGGCCAGGGCCGGCGGGCCGGCGCTTCCCGGCTCCAGGGCGGGCCGCGGGCGCCCGGCCGAATCCGTGGAGGATCCGCTCGTCAGCTCCTGCACCGCGCGATCGGCGGACCGGCCGGTGGGACCGGGGGGCAGCTCGGGCAGACCGAGAGCCCCTCGCTCGCCACCGGGCAGGGCGAAGCCCGCCCGGTCCCGGGAGCGGTCCGGGGCCGCGGGAGGTTCGGGCTGCCGGTCCTTGGGCAGTACGGCGGGAACACTCGGTCCCAGCTTGGCGCGCGCCACGTCGAACCACTGCTGGGCCATCGCGTCCAGGGCGGGTTCCGCGCGTCGGCCCCTCTTGGCCAGGGGAACGCCTCTCGACCGGGTCGCCAGGGACATGGCCCGGGTCGCGTTGTAGGTCCCTGTGTCGCTCTCGGCCCGGTCGTAGAGGGAGTCGATCCGCTGCCGCACCTCGTCGCGGTTCTCCGGCGCCATGGAAGACGTGCTCCTTCCTTGCCCCGCGGGGCAGTTGGGCCGTTCCCGGGGTCGGTCGAGCCCCGCGGCTCCGGACGCCACGGCGATTGCGCTGGGGGCGGCCGGGCGGCCTGGCGGTCAACCTAGCCAACTTGTGTCCCTCATGTGAAGGTTGAAGTGCGGAATGTCCGATACGTATTTGTGATGTTCGTTGTGGTGTTCGAGGGGGAACGCTGGTGTCTTTCCGCCGTGACCGCGGATTTCTGTCAGATCCCTGAGAATCTTCGAAACGGTTGAACGCAAGCGCGTCATGATGCGTATGGGGCGGGGGAACTCCATGCCCGAACGACCGCTCCACGCAAGGGGACGACCTTGATACGCAATCGGCGCAGACGACCGACCGGCGCACGACGCGCGACTTTCGCAGCGGTCGCCCTGATGCTGGGCGGCGGCGGGCTCATCGCCGCGAATGTCTACGCCTCGGCCAGCGAGGGAGGCTGGGGCGGTCAGCCCGACCCCGGGGCGAGCGGACACGTCACCTCCGCGGGCATGGCCACGATCTACTGCCCCGACGTCGGCAGCAAGCTGACCTCCGTGCCGGACAAGGCGCGCGCGGACGTCGACCGCGAACTCGCCCGGCTGGACCAGCAGACCGCCGGCGCCTACCACCGGCTCCAGCAGTCGGCCCAGGCCGTCCGGGAGAACCCCGACTCCGCAGACGGCTCGATCATGAACCCGCTCAAGGAGCAGCGCGCGGCGACGATCGAGCGGATCGCCGGCGCCATCGACCGGGTGGGTAGCCGTCCGGAAGGACTGGAGTCCCTCGCCGCCTGCACCCTGCGTCCGGCCGAGGAGGGCACCGGCGGCGACGCGGGCAACGGAGGTCAGTCCACCGCCAGTCCGGGCGGTGCCCAGCAGGGCGGCGGCCAGGGCCAGAACGGCACCGGGCAGCCGGGTGCGGGCCAGGGCGGCAACGGGCCCGTCGCGTCCGACTACGCGGACATCACCTCCGTACAGCCCAATGTGCCGAACCCGCCCCAGCAGGCCGACGCCTCGCGCGGCACCTTCGTCTCGGAGTGCGGCGTCAACGCCAACGGCCTGTTCAACTCCGACAACGTCATCGTCGCCCCGGGTGTCTCCAACGGCGCCCACCACTTCCACGACTACATCGGCAACCAGTCCAACAACGCCTTCGCCAGCGACGAGGACCTGGCCAACGCCGACACCAGCTGCGTGGACAAGGGCGACAAGTCCACGTACTACTGGCCGGTGCTGCGCCTGCAGAACGGCAAGCAGGAGCGGGACGCCGGCGCTCCGGGCGGCGGCACCGAGGGCAACGCGGGCCAGATCGTCACGGCCAAGCAGGCGACGCTGACGTTCGTGGGCAACCCGCGCGGCAAGGTCACCGCGATGCCGCGCCTGCTGCGCATCATCACCGGCGACGCCAAGGCCTTCGTCAACGGCCCCGCCAACGCCAACGCCTCCTGGAGCTGCACCGGTTTCGAGGACCGGCAGCTGAAGGACAAGTACCCGCTGTGCCCGTCCGGCAGCGACGTGGTGCGCACCTTCCGCTTCCAGAGCTGCTGGGACGGCCGCAACATCGACAGCGCCAACCACCGCACCCACGTGGCCTTCGCCGCCCCTGACGGCTCCTGCCCCACGGGCTTCGTGGCGATTCCGCAGCTGGTGCAGCGCATCGTCTACGACGTCGCCGCGCCGAGCCTGAACGACGGAGGGCGGACGGTTCCGTTCTTCGCGGTGGACTCCTTCCCGGAGCAGCTGCACAAGCCGGTCACCGACCACGGCGACTTCATCAACGTCTTCGACGACGGTCTGATGCGCGAGATGGTCGACTGCATCAACTCCGGACGGACCTGTGGACCCCGCGGCGACGACTCCGGTGCCACGGCCGATCCGAACCCGAGCGGCGACACCGGCGCGACGAACAGCCCGGGCGGCGACACCGGCGCGACGGCCGAGCCGGGCGGTGACGGCGGCGCGACGGCCGAGCCCGGCGGCAACGGCGGCGCGACGGAGCCGGGCACCGGCGCCACGGCGAATCCCGGCACGGGCGACACAGCCGCTCCGGCGCCCTCCGCCTCGAACCCGGTGGAGCTGCCGAGGACCGACGCGACGACCTCGCCGGCGAACACCACCAAGCACGACAAGCCCGCCCACCAGCACAAGGCGACCGAGCCCGCCAAGTCCGGCAAGACGTCCACCGCGTCCCACGCGGCGGCCGGCTCCAGCGGTGGTGAGGTCGGCCGGGCCACGCAGTCCCCGCCGCCCACGACCGCTGCCGGCAGCGGCCAGACCAAGCCCCCCGCCGCACAGTCGCAGGCCCCGGCCCCGCAGACCGAGCCCCAGGCGTCCCAGGGCGGGCTCGCGGAGACCGGCGCCCACCTGTGGCCCGCGGCCATCGGCACCCTGCTGGCCATGTCGGGTCTGGTCATGCTGCTGCGGGCCAAGCGACTGCGCTACTGACCGCTTCGGCACGGCAGGCCGGACGGCGTCCCACCCGCGAAGGGGTGGGCCGCCGTCCTGCCGTCTGCACACCGTCCTGCTGCCGCCCGTCGGGAGGGGCCCACGACTGCGGTCGAGCACCGGCCGCGCGGTGCCCGTCAGCGGATCCGCAGGGTCCGCTTGGCGAGTTCGTACGCGGGGAGCATCGCGGTGTGCTCCTCGGTGTCCAGCCCGCCGAGGTGCAGCACGACGGGGCCGTCGGGGGTGGAGACCGCCAGGGCGCTCTCCTTCTTGGACTCCTCCAGGAGCTTGCTCGTGTAGAGGTACTCCACCTCGACGCCCGAGACACCGGTGGCCGTCCTGAAGGAGCGGTACTTCACCTTGCTGGTGTTGTCCTCGGCGGCGACGAACTGCCGCAGGACCGTACGGGTGTCGGCGTCGCCCGGCTTGCCGGTCCACACGCGCAGGAAGCCGATCTTCCCGGCGGGCTTGGCGTCGATCTCGCAGGCGGTGGTGACCGGCCCCTGGCGGAGGAAGGCGTCCGCGAACCCACCCGTGACGTCGCCGTCCGACCCCTTGGACGCCCCGGACAACTCCTTCTCGGCGTCGATCCCCTTGGCCTTCCAGCCCTTGGCGATGTCGAAGCTCACCGGCAGTTCACAGGCCGATCCGGACGCGCCGATCGTGCCCCCGCTCGCCGCGGCCGCACCCTTGTCCCCCGCGCGTTCGGCCGACGGGCTTCCCGATGCCCCGGCCCCGCCCTCCGCCGACGGGGCGCACCCTCCCAGCACGGCCGCAAGGATCACCACCTGGATCACCCGCCCGCGCACGGACCCCACCCTGACCTGCACTGTCGTCTCCCCTCCTGTTCAGGGCGGCCACTGTAACGGAGGGCACCGACATCGCCGCGCGCAACAAAAAGGGGTGGTCCCCCTCGTGAATGGGGATCAGTCCCTGGCCGGAACAGGGGATCAGTCCCCGTCGCGCCGGCAGTGCAGGAACAGATGCGGCTCGGGTACGGCGTCGGGATGGTCGGGGGTGAACGTGGCGTGTTCCTCGGCCAGGACGGTCAGGCCCGCCCCGGTCACCAGCTCCGTGAACTCCTCGGCGGCGAAGCTCGTCACCCGCACCGGCTGCCCCATGAACAGCCCGTCGACCGCCTCGACGTCGAGAGGCACGGTGGCCAGCACCGCGTGCCCTCCGGGCCGCAGAGCACGCGCGAGCCTCGCCACGACGGCCGACTGCTCGGCGCGGGACATCTGCAGCAACGAGAAGTACGCGCACACGGCGTCGAACGAGCCCTCGGCGAGCGGAAGTTCACGGATGTCGGCGAGCCGGAACTCGGCCCGGGGCACCTGCCGGGCGGCGAGGCGCACCATGACAGGGGAGACGTCGACGCCCAGCACCCGGTGCCCCGCCGCTGCAAGGGTCTGCGCGGTCGGCCGTCCCGTCCCGCTGCCCACGTCCAGCACCCGGCTGCCCGGCTCCAGCCGGTCCAGCAGCCACCGGAGCGAGGCCCGGTGGGCCCCGGACGAGGCGAACGCCTTCTCGTAGTCGAGCCCCAGCGCATCGAACACCACGGCGGCCGGTGCCCGCCCGTCGTCCTCGCCCAAGACCGCTCCTCCCGTCTCCCGTGCAGGTGCCCGGCATCGTCGCACCCCTGGCCCGGGCCCACAATGCCGCGCGCCGGACCCCCAGGGGCCGGACGTCACGCGCCGGACGCCGAGGACCGTTTGCGGGCAGCGGTACCGGCAGGGCAGGGTTCAGGGCGTGCCTACCTTGCTGATCGTGCATCACACCCCCTCGCCCAACTGCCAGGCCCTGTTCGAGGCCCTCGTCTCGGGCGCGACCACACCGGAGATCGAGGGCGTCGACGTCGTGCGGAGGGCGGCCCTGTCCGCCACCGCCTCCGACGTCCTCGAAGCCGACGGCTACCTCCTGGGCACCCCGGCGAACCTCGGCTACATGTCCGGTGCGCTCAAGCACTTCTTCGACCAGATCTACTACCCCTGCCTGGACGAGACCAGGGGCCGGCCCTTCGGCTACTACATCCACGGCGGCAACGACGTCACGGGCGCCGTCCGGGCCGTCGAGGCCGTCACCACCGGCCTCGGCTGGCGCCGCACGGCCGACGCGGTGACCGTGACCGGCGAGCCCGGCAAGGCCGATCTGCAGGCCTGCTGGGAGCTGGGAGCCACGGTCGGGGCCGGGCTCATGGCCGACGCGTGAGGGGTCCGGCCGGCGGCGCGGCGGCCAGACCGGGCCCACGGAGGTGAAGCCCCGGCGGCTGGCCGACCGTGCCGGAGCCGATCCGGGCGCCCGCCGCGCACAGCCGGCGGTGCGCGGCGGACGCCCGACCGGGACGGTGTCGCTGAACGGGGCCCCTGGGCCGTTCGGGTGATCGGCGGACGCGGTCATGGCGCGGCTCCCGCGGTGACCTGCGGCAGGCGGAGGGGACCATGGGTGGCAATCATGCGGGAGGCATATGCAGTCCCGGTCATGGCGTGTACGAGGGCGGTGGGGCCGGGGTACGTCCTCGTACCGGGACGGACGAAGGTGCGGGTGTGCCGTCCCTGGCCGACGATGGAGCAGGACCACGTCCCCCGGGCGCGGTCGTGCATCGCCGGACGTCGTCGAGTCGAGGGAGCGTCGGATGCGAGCGGACGGCCACGCACCCGGACGGCGCACTCAGGGCGAGCAGGACACCGACGAGCAGGACGTCAAGGAGTTGCTGCGCCGGTCCGCCCGGGATGTGATGGAGGTGGCCGAGGGCATCCGCGAGGTGTCCGCGCGCACCGGCGCCGCACTGTTCGCGCCGTCGCTGACCGTCTCCGCGCGCCGACGCCCGCGTACCGGACTCGCCGCGCAGTGGGCGCTGTTGCGGGCCCTGACGAACAAGCAGGGCCTCGGCGGCTCGGCGATCACGGCTCCGAAGGGCATGGGGCAGATACTCGGCGCGGCCGGCGGGGTGCTGGGCGGCCGGGAGAGCCTGGCGGCGCCGGTGGCCGTCACCTCGCTGCGCCTGCGCATGGCCGCCGTGCTGTACGACCACCCCGAGTTCGCACGCAACCCGGGCATGCGCCGGCTGTTGGGCGCCGTCACCGCGGACCGCGACCCGCAGGCAGTGCGGGCCCTGCGCGCCCTGTTCAAGGACCGGGGCGCCCAGCGCGCCTTGTCCGGGCTCGCGCCCCTGATGGCCGAACTCCTCACGCTGCGCGCCCTGTTGGGCGAGCCCCCGATGAACGCCGGGACCGGTGGGGCACCGGCCCCGGGCCGCGGACCGTTCGCCCGCCCCGTCGAGGGCGCAGGCGCCACCCGTCTCGCGGGCCCGCACCGGGGCGAGGGCGCAGCCGAGGCCGTCGGCCTCACCGAGCAGGAGAAGCAGACCATCGCCACCGAGGGCTCCCTGCTCGGCTTCCTGCGCAACATCGAGACGCTCTCCACCGGCGGTCGGATCCTCGTGCAGAACGTGCGCGGCCCCGACGGCGTCGTCCGATACGTCGTCCAGGCCCCCGGCACGGCACCCGGCCGCCCCCGCAACGACGCCCCGCAGGACCTCGTAGGCGCCTGGCGCCGTCTCTTCACGACGAACTCGCCCCGCACCCGCTCGATCCTCCTCGCCCTCGCGGACTACGGCATCCCGCGCGGCGCCGACCTCGCCCTGGTAGGTCACGGCGAAGGCGGGATCGCGCTGATGAACCTGGCGCAGGACGAGGAGTTCTGCCGCGCCTACCGGGTCACGCACGTGATCGCCGTCGGCGCCCCGGTCGGCACCAGGAAACCCGCAGACCCGCGCACCTGGGTCGCCGGCGTCACCAACCGGCACGACATCGTGCCCGTCCTCGACGGCCGGCGCCCGGGCTCCGTCTTCGCCCCGCACACCAACCGGTACGAGGCCGACTACGCCGGGCCCGTCCGCGAGTTCCCGCAGTGCCACCTGCTGCGCGAGTACATCGAGCACCTGCGGACCGTCATACCCGAGGCCCGCAAGGACATCGACGAGGCGCTCACGCCCTACCGCGGGCCGGTCGTGCGCACCCAGGCCTACCGGCTCGGGGACAGCGCCCACCCGCCCGAGGGCCACCCCTTCCTCACCGTGCCCACCGCCACCGTGCCCACCACGGCCGGCTCCGTCGACGTGCCGGTGCGCTACTACGACTCCTCCGCCGTCCACCTGTGCTTCGCCGTCGACGCCGAGACGGCGCGCAGCCTGCTGCCCGGCCCCACCTGGATGGCGCCGAGCCGGCTCGGCCCGCGGACGCTGGCGGTGCTGTCGCTGTACGAACACCGCTGCTCCACCATCGGCCCCTACGCCGAGATGTCGCTCTCGGTACCGGTGGACGACCTGTGGCGGCCACGCCCGTACGACATCGCCACCGATCTGCTGCGCCCTGCCGACCTGCGCCGCACGGGTCGCTACGTCCTCTCCCTCGCCGTCAGCAGCGAGGAGGCCCGCGTGGTCGCCCAGCAGATCTGGAGCCAGCCCGCGCTCCGTACCTCGGCCGAAGCCGATCTGATGGGCCGGGACATCCGCGTCGACGCACCGGAGCTGGGCCTCGCCGTCGAAGGCCGGCTCGGCCCGGGCATCCGCTGCCCCGAGGCGGACTGGATCCTGTACGGGCGGCGCGGCGAAAGCACCGTACGCATCCTGGTCCGTGCCCACGGCAGGCCGCGGCTGCACACCGGAAGCGGTCTGCGGCTGCGCCTGGACACCGCCGCCGCCGAACCCATGGCCGGGCAGCTGCGCCGGCTCGGCATCGACTCGGCCCGGCCGGTCTTCGTGGTGTCCTGCCCGCAGCTCATGCTCCACCGCAGCGCCGGTGCCACCCTGCCGCGCTGACCCCCGTACGCACCCCCGGCAACTGGGAGCAGCCATGGTGACCGAGTCCCCCCGAACGATGCCACCGGACGGCGAACTCCTCGACCAGGCAGGCAGATTGCACGCAGACGCCGACCTCATGGACGGTTACGCCCGCCGGTTGCTGGCCACCGCGGCGGCGGTGACCGGCTGCGGTGCGGCACCCGAGTGGAGCCGGCCCACCCTGGAACGACAGGCGGCCGCGTGCAGCACGGCGGCGGAGCAACTGCGCACCGCAGCACGGGCATTGCTCGTGCACGTGCGAGCCTGAGAAGGATTGCGGGGAATCCGACGGGGGAAGCGGCGGGTCTCGCAGAAGCCGCCGGAACTCGTCCTCGAACCGCCCGCCCTCGCGCAGCACCGGCGGGAACTCCCGGCCACCGACCCGTCGGCTCTTCAGCCGTCCGCCCCTCGAAGGGCCGCAGGCACGTGGTGCCCTCCTCGCGGTCGGCGTGGAGCCCGCCCCCTGTCGACGGTGCGCGGGGGAGCCGGTGCTGCGAGGGTCGCCGGTGCAGGCTCGCCCGCTGCGGAACCTGGTGACCGCCCCGGCCGAGGCCCGGCAGCCCAGTGCCGTGCGGGCGCTCGCCCCCGAGTTGATCCGAGGGCACGACGGGCGGCGATGGAATGGTCCCGGGTGGGCCCGAGGGCACGCGGGGCGGGCGGCGACGGGCTGGTCCCGCCGGGTGGGCCCGAGAGTACGCCGGGTGGCGGCAGGCTGGTTCCCGGGTGGGCCTGAGAGTACGCCGGGTGGCGGCAGACTGGTTCCCGGGTGGGCCCGAGGGCACGACGGGCAGTGACGGGCTCGTCTCTGGGTGGATCCGAGCGCACGACGGGCGGGCGGCGACGGGTTCGTGCCCGGCCCGGTGGAGGCTGATGGATCGTCAGCGGCGTTCGCACATCCGGGTGGTAGCGCTCACCGCCCTGGGGCCGAACGAGTTGTCGCGGCCCGCAACCGCCGCCCCGGGCCCGGATAATCACCGCTCATGCAGCTGGTGAAAGCACGCGGCCCGGCGCGCCGCGCCCCGGTGGCCGTCACCGGATTGGGCCTGGTCACACCCGCCGGGATCGGCCGGGACGCGGCGTGGGCCGGCCTGTGCGCCGGGCAGTCCACCGCGGCCGCCGACCCGGGCCTCGACGGGCTGCCCGTGGCCTTCTCCTGCCGGGTGCCCGACCTCGACGCGGCCGGACTGCTCGGGCACCGGCTCAGCCGCCGTCTGGACCGCTTCACCACCTTCGCCCTGCTCGCCGCACGCGAGGCCGTCGCCGACGCCGGGCTCACACCGGGCCGCTGGGACGGCGCCCGTGTCGGGGTAGTGATGGGGGTCGGCACCGGCTCCATGCAGGGCTGGCAGGCCGAGTTCGACCGGCTCGCGGACCACGCCCCGGAACGGGTCTCACCACTCGCCCTGCCGCGCAGCGTGCCCAACATGGCCGCCGCCGAGATCGCCCTGGACCTCGGGGCGCAGGGCCCCAACATGGTCGTCAGCACCGCCTGCGCCTCCGGCACCAGCGCGCTCGGCCTCGCCCGGGACTGGCTGCTGTCCGGCGCCTGCGACCTCGTCCTCGCCGGGGGCAGCGAGTCGGCCCGCCTGCGGATGACCGCCGCCTGCTTCGCCCAGATGCGCGCGCTGTCCCGCCGGGCCGACAGTCCCGAGCAGGCCTCCCGGCCCTTCGACCGCGACCGGGACGGCTTCGTCCTCGGCGAGGGCGCCGCCGTCCTCGCGCTGGAACGGACGCAGGACGCCCGGGCCCCGGCCGCGCGGCCCGCCGCCCTGCACACCGCCTTCCGAGCCTCCAGCGACGGCCACCACTACAC
>NZ_JBFAET010000168.1:0-19626 GCF_040642095.1 Streptomyces sp. NPDC020362 | reverse complement strand
CGGGCGGCCGGTCAGCCGGGCGGACAGCAGGTCCTCCAGCTCGCGGGTGTCGGCACTGATCAGCCTGCGGGTGCCCGCGCCGTCCAGGAGGCCGGCCCGGCCCCCACCTCCTGGTCGGCCGTCTTCGACGACGCGTCGACGTACAAGGGGCACGTCACCGCGTACGACTCACCGATCTACATCGCGGACGCGGCCCTGTATCTCAGGGCGACCAGGCCCGAGTTGAGGATCAAGGATCCGTACGCGCTCGACCAGAAGCAGTTCGACGCCGCGGTGGCCCTGCTGAAGAAGCAGAACGCGGACATCGGCGAGTACTGGAGCGACTACCTCAAGGAGGTCTCCGCGTTCAAGAGCGGGGACTCGGTCGTCGGCACCACCTGGCAGGTGATCGCCGGCCTCGCCGCCGGTGAGGGTGCCAAGGTCAAGGCGTTCGTCCCCAAGGAGGGGTCGACGGGCTGGTCCGACACGTGGATGGTCTCCGCGAAGGCCAAGCACCCCAACTGCGCCTACAAGTGGCTCGACTGGATCGTCTCGCCCAAGGTCAACGCCCAGGTCGCCGAGTACTTCGGGGAGGCCCCGGCCAACTCCAAGGCCTGCGCCGAGACCAGTGACACGAACTTCTGCACGACCTACCACGCGGCCGACGAGGGCTACTGGAAGCACATCGCCTTCTGGAACACGCCCATCGCGCAGTGCCTGGACGGTCGCAAGGACGTCAGGTGCGTGCCGTACGCGAAGTGGGTGCAGGCCTGGACCGAGATCAAGGGCTGAGCCGTGACGAGTGAAGTGACGCCCGCCGGACGGGGAACCGTCCGGCGGCTCGCGGGGGCGCTGCACACACGGCCCCGGCTCCGTCTGGCCCTCCTGCTCACCGCCCCGTTGCTGTGGCTGACGGTCCTCTACCTCGGCTCGCTGGCCGTCCTGTTCGTCTCGGCGTTCTGGACGACGAACTCCTTCACCTCCCAGGTGGTCAAGGTCTGGTCGACGGAGAACGTCCACGCCCTGTTCACGACCCCGGTCTTCCGCCAGGTGATCCTGCGCAGCGTCGGCGTGGCACTGGCGGTGACCGCCCTGTGCGCCCTGATCGCCTTTCCGGTCGCCTTCTACACCGCGCGGGTGGCCCGGACGAAGTGGCGTCCACTGCTCGTGGTGGCGATCCTCACCCCGCTGTGGGCGAGCTATCTGGTGAAGGTGTACGCCTGGCGGCTCATCCTCTCCCGGGGCGGACTCGCCGACTGGATGCTCGCGCCCTTCGGCCTCGGCGGCCCGGGCTTCGGCCTGCCCGCCACCGTGCTCACCCTGACGTACCTGTGGCTGCCGTACATGATCCTGCCGATCCACACCGCCCTCGAACATCTGCCGGCCGGCCTGCTCGACGCCTCCGCCGACCTCGGCGCCAGGGCCGGGCGCACCTTCCGCTCGGTGGTGCTGCCCATGGTGCTGCCGTCCGTGGCCGCCGGTTCCGTGTTCACCTTCTCCCTCAGTCTCGGCGACTACATCACCGTGCAGATCGTCGGCGGCAAGACCCAGCTGATCGGCAACCTCGTGTACTCCAACATCGAACTCAACCTGCCCATGGCCGCCGCGCTCGGCACCGTCCCCGTGGTCGTCATCGTCCTGTACCTGCTGGCGATCCGCCGCACGGGCGCCCTGACCAGCCTGTAGGAGGAGCGCCATGCATCTCGGCCGCACCGCGCGCATCGCCCTGCGCACAGCCGCCGCACTCGGCTTCGCGGTGATCTACGTCCCGCTGCTGCTCGTCCTCGTCAACTCCCTGAACCCCGACCGCAGTGCGAGCTGGCCGCCGCCGGGGCTCACCCTGCACTGGTGGTCCGTGGCCCTGGACAACTCCGGTGCGCGCGGCGCCCTGTGGGTGTCCGTGAAGGCGGGTCTCGGCGCCACCGCGATCGCGCTCGTCCTCGGCACGCTCATCGCGTTCGCGGTGGCCCGGCACCGTTTCTTCGGCCGCGAGACGGTGTCCTTCGTCGTCGTCCTGCCCATCGCGCTGCCCGGCATCGTCACGGGCATCGCCCTCAACTCGGCCTTCGGCACGGTCCTGGCGCCGCTCGGCGTGGGCCTCGGCCTGTTCACCGTGATCGTCGGCCACGCCACCTTCTGCATCGTCGTGGTCTTCAACAACGTCGTGGCCCGGCTGCGGCGCACGGCCGTCTCGTACGAGGAGGCGGCGATGGACCTCGGCGCGACCACCTTCCGCGCCTTTGCGGACGTGACCTTCCCGCTGGTCCGCTCCGCGCTCCTGGCCGGTGCCCTGCTCGCCTTCGCGCTGTCCTTCGACGAGATCGTCGTGACGACCTTCACCGCGGGACCGGGCATCGAGACCCTGCCCGTCTGGATCTTCGACAACATGACCCGGCCCCAGCAGGCCCCCGTCGTGAACGTCGTGGCCGCGGTGCTCGTCCTGCTGTCGGTCGTGCCGATCTACGCCGCCCAGCGGCTGTCGGCGGACACGGCGACGTCGAGCCGGGTGTGAACCGTCCCGCCGGGGATGCTCACCGCCGGTGCCCCGGCCGGTCCACCGGCGTCGCGGCCAGGGCTTTCGTAGGCTGAGGGTGCCCGATGCCGGTACGGGAGGTGTGCCCGCAGGCAGGAGAGGCTCGTGATCGAACTGGCCGCGCCGTTCGCCGTCGCGGGAGCGGCGAGCAACGCCGTGGGGACCGCGTTCCAGCGCAAGGCGGCGTCCACGAGCAGGCGCACCGGGGTCAGGCTCCTCGGGGAGCTGATCCGCCGTCCCGCCTGGGTGATCGGCATGGCCGGGGTGATCGGTGCCGCGGTGTGCCAGAGCCTGGCCCTGGTCAACGGGCCGCTCGCGCTGGTCCAGCCGCTGTTCATCCTGGAGCTGCCGTTCGCCCTGCTCGTCGCCGGTCCGCTGATGCACCGCCGGCTGCCGGGCTCGGGCTGGTGGGGTGTGGGCGCCGTGGTGGCGGGCCTGGCCGTCCTGCTGGCCTCGGCCGCCCCGCACGGAGCCACCGATCAGGCGCCGATGCACCGGTGGATCCCGGCCGTCGGGCTGGGCCTCGGCGTGATGGCGGCGGCGGTGCTCCTGGCCTCACGGGGGCGGGCGGGGGCACGCCGGGCGGCGCTGCCGGCTGCGGCCTCCGCGACGGGCAACGCCCTGACCGCTGCGCTGTTGAAGTCGGCCTCGGGGACCTTCGCCGACCACGGTTTCCCGGCGTTCCTGCGGTCCTGGCAGACGTACGGCTTCGCGCCGGCCGGCGCCGCCGCCGTCTTCCTGCTGGAGAACGCCCTGCAGGCCGGTCCACTGGCCGCCGCGCAGCCCGCGCTGACCATCGGCGACGCGGTGATCAGCCTGGCCCTGGGCATGACCCTGTTCGACGAGCGCATCCGTACGGGCTGGTGGCTGGTGCCCGAGGGGGGCGGCGCCCTGCTGATCGTGGTGGGTGTGCTGGTACTGAGCCGGGCCGTCCAGCGCATCGCCATGACATAAGTCCGACAAAGAGCAATCAGTCCGGCATGATGCCGAATAAATACCCCCGCACTCACCCCTCGGCGGCGGAGCCCCGGACCGTCTCGCATTCAATAGCTTCGGTGGCGAACAGGTGACGGTTACCAGGCCGTCAATGAACGCTCCGCGTTGCCAAGGTTCCCCTATGTGAGTGATAGCATCCCCGCGTCTGCAACCTTGGCCCCACCGGCTCGGTCGCTTTTGAGAACGGCCCGGTTCTCAGCACGACGGCAGCCGTGTCGCTCCAAGCGGTTGCGCCACGGATTCCCACGAGGTTCGCCCGCCGACGGTTGCAGGCTACACATAGGAAAGGTTTCCATGAATCAAGACGCACTCGTCTGGTGCCTGGTTGCGGTGACGGTGATCGCCGTGGCCGCGGCCCTGGTGCTCCGTCGCCGCAACCAGGCCATCGCGGCGAAGAAGCAGCAGGCCGAGGCCGTCCTCACGCAGAGGGTCAGCGAGGCCGACAGCCAACTGGCCGTCTTAAGAGCGGAGTTGCAGCAGCACCAGACCGAGCACGCCAAGACCATCCAAGAAGCCGAGGAGGCCGCCGAAGAAAGCACCAAGGCGGTCCTCAAGGGCTCCGCACGCTTTCTGCAGAGCCTCGCCGCGGAACAGCTGGCACTGCTCGAGGAAATCCAGCGCAAGTACGGCGGCCATTCCGTTCTCGGTGATTTGCTGGAAGTCAGTCACGCCAATGCACAGATGGCGCGCAAGGCGCAGGGCATTGCCGTTATGTGCGGTGCTCCGCTGGGTCGTCGAAATAGGCCCGCCAGCGTTTACGACGTGGTGCGCAGCGCGCAGGGCCAGATTCGTAACTTCCGGCGTGTGGAAATCATGCAGCAGACCGCTTTCGCATTGAAGGCCTCTGCCGTTTCTCCGGTCGCTCTCGCCGTCGCCGAGCTTCTCGACAATGCCGCCAGTTTCTCGCAACAGGGTTCGCCCATCGAGGTCACTTTCCAGCGGGTCCAGAAGAACCTGTGCATCGTGATCGACGACGCCGGTGTCGGTATGAACGACGAGGACCGGCAGAAGTCGTCCGCCCTGCTGTCCGGTGGCTACCGCCCTCGCCTTTCCCACCTCGGAAACCAGCCCAAGTTCGGTTTCCCCGTCATCGGGCTCCTCGCGCAGCAGTACGGATTCCGGGTGGACGTGACCGGAGTCTCCCGTTACGGCGGCGTCCGGGCGGTCGTTCTGCTGCCGGAAGAACTGTGGACCGAGGAAGAGATGGCACCGGCCGAGAACCCCCAGGTCAGCGGTATTCGTGGCACCGTCGGCCGACCCGATCCGGTGACCCGTACCGCGCACGGCCTGCCCAGGCGAGGGGCGCGTCAGGTTCCCATCGCCAGCGTCCGCGACGAGGACACCGCGCCGTCGCCCGCCGCGGCGCCGGAGGAGACCGGCCGCGCCGCAGGCCGCGGCCTCGGAGCCTTCCAGCGCGGCACGCTCTCGGGCCGCAACCTCGCGTCGGCACCGTCCGAAGGGTCGGATGAGGCATGACCACAGACCTGTCGTGGATGCTCGAGGACATCGTGCAGAACGTGCCGAGGGCACGCCATGCCGTCCTGCTGTCCGCGGACGGCCTGCCCCGTGGCGCGACCGAGGGCATGGCCCAGCAGGACGTGCGGACGATCGCCGCCGCCATGGCGGGGATGCAGTCGCTCAGCCGGGCGACCTCCCACTTCGCCGGGCCGGGTGAGGACAGGCAGTGGAACCAGACGATCATCGAGTTCTCGCACGGCTGGATCTTCCTCATCGGGGCCGGTCAGGGTGCCTATCTGGCCGCGGCCGCGGCGCCCGACGTCGACATGCAGCAGATCTCCTTCCGGATGCACCGGCTCGTCGCCCGGCTCGGCAACAACCTCACGTCGCCGCCCCGGGTGACTGCCGAGGGAACCGGGCGGGTGGGCGACGCCCGGGCGCACGGTGAGGCGGTGGGCGGCACAGGGATCCCGATCGTCGACCTCGACGAGGTGGTCGGCAAGGTGCAGGGTGCCCGCCACGCCGTCCTGCTGGGCTCCGACGGCCTGCCCCGTGGCGCCACCACGGGCATGAGCCAGGACCTCGCGGACACCATCTCCGCGGCCATGACCGGGATTCACGCCTACAGCCGGGCCACTTCGCAGTTCGCCGGCGTACTCCAGGACGCGCAGTGGCGGCAGACGGTCATCGAGTTCCAGCACGGGTGGATCTTCCTGATCTCCGCGGGTCGTGGCGCGTTCCTCGCCGCTGCCGCCGAACACGACGCGGATATCGAGGAGTTCACCACCCGTCTGCATGAGGTGGTGCCTCGGCTGAGCGTATATACGGCACCACGCGGGGAGGCGAGCCGCACGTGAATGACGGGCAGGATCAGGAACTGGAGCTGACCTCCGCATTAGTCCCGCTCTTCGTGATCACGAACGGGCGTTCCCTGCCCCCGGACAATGCCTACGAGCGCACGACCCTGGTGTCCGCGCTAGAGGGTGCCTCTGCTTCGGCCCGCGCGCTTTCCCCCGAGGCGCGTCAGGTTCTGGAGCTGGTCGCGGAGGGCTTTCTGTCCGTCGCCGAAGTGGCCGCCCACACCCGTCTGCCGCTGGGCATCGTCCGGATTCTCCTGGCGCAGATGGAGGAAGGCGGTCTCATCATCGCGAGGAAGCCCGTTCCCCGCGCCGAACGTGTCGATCGAGAAGTGCTCAGCGCCGTGCTCGACGGCCTCAAAGCCCGATTCGGAGCGTGATTCGTGTACCTGGATTCAGGTGTCCTGACCGCGGTGAAGATCCTCGTGGTGGGGCACTTCGGGGTCGGGAAGACCACGTGTATCGGCAGCATCTCCGAGATCGAGCCCCTGCGGACCGAAGAGGAGATCACCGAAGCCAGCGTGGGATTTGACGACCTGTCGGGGACTCCGGACAAGACCACCACGACGGTCGCGATGGACTTCGGCCGCCTGACCATCAGTGAAGAAGTGGTGCTGTACCTCTTCGGCACGCCCGGTCAGGAGCGCTTCAAGGAGATGTGGGAGGAGCTGTCCCGGGGGGCTCTGGGGGCACTGGTCCTCGTCGACCCCGAGCGGCTGTCCGAGTCCTTCCCGGTCCTGGACCTGGTCGAGCGGTTCGGCCTGACGTACGCCATCGGCGTCAACCACTTCGACGGCACGACCGACTACCCGCTCGCGGAGATCCGCGAGGCGCTCAACCTGTCCGACCGCACGCCCGTCGTCTCCTGTGACGTACGGGACCAGCAGTCGTCGGCGCAGGCCCTCATCACCCTCGTCCACCACCTCTTGTCCCTTCTCGACTAGGAGCCACCCCCACATGCAGCAGCGTCCCGGCATACAAGAGCCACCCCCCGGCTGCCCTGCGCACGGCAACCTCTCCCTCTTCGGCCCCCAGTTCGGCTCCGATCCCGACGGCCACTACGAACACCTGCGCAGCCTCGGCCCGAGCGCGCCGGTCGACATCGCCCCCGGGGTGGAGGTCGAGCTGGTCACCAGCTACGACGCCGCCCTGTACATCCTGCAGAACCCCGCTTCGTTCGTCAGGGACTCGCGGCGCTGGAAGGCGCTGAACGAGGGACGCGTCCCCGAGGACAGCCCGGCCCTGCCGATGATGAGGTACCGGCCCAACGCGCTGCTCAGCGACGGGGCGGCACACGCCCGGCTGCGCCAGGCCGTCACCGACAGCCTGGCCTGCGTCAACGAGCTGCAACTGGTGCGGCAGACCCAGCAGTCGGCCGACTACCTGATCAGCCGGTTCAGTTCCGACCGCCTCGGCCAGGCCGAGCTGATGGCCGAGTACGCGCAGCCGCTGCCGCTGCTGGTCTTCAGCGACCTGTTCGGATGCCCGCCCGAGATCGGTGACCGTGTCATCGTGGGCATCAGCGGTCTCTTCGACGGCCAGGCAGGCGCCGACCAGATCCTGGCCGAGGCCGTCTTCGAACTGATCGCGCTGAAGCGACGCCATCCCGGGGACGACCTGACGACCCGTCTGATGGAGCACTCCGCCGGGCTGACCGACGAGGAGATGCTGCATCAGCTCGTGACGCTGCTGTCCGGGGGCACCATGCCCCTGTCGGCGACGATCGGCACCGGCAGCGCCCTGATCCTCGGCGAGGACTGGCAGACCGGCCTGCCGGTCGAGGACGCGATCACCCAGGTCCTGTGGAACTACGCGCCGATCGCCAACTACGCGGCCCACTACCCCACCCACGACGTGGATCTCGGCGGCCGGACCCTCCGGGCCAATGAGCCGGTGATCATCTCCTTCGCGGGCGCCAACACCGATCCCCGGCTGGCGGAGCACCGCGAGCAGCTCAGCGCCAAGGCCCATCTGGCATTCGGCGCCGGGCCGCACGCCTGTCCCGCCAAGGACCCGGCGTTCGTGATCGCGGTCACGGCCGTCGAGACGCTCCTCAACCGGCTGCCGGACATCGAGGTCCGGGTGCCGTTCAAGGACCTGAGCTGGGTCCCCGCGCCCTGGAGCCGCTCCCTGGTGACCCTGCCGGTCCGGTTCACCCCCCGCACGGTGGCTCCGCCGCCCACTCAGACGCCGGAGCCGCAGGTCGCCGTACCCGTCCCGCACCGGGTGCCGGGCCCCGCGCCGAAGCCGGCGGCACAGTCCGCGCCCAAGTCCAAGCCCGGCCTGTTCAGCCGGTTCCTGGCGTGGACCCGAGGAGAGTGACGTAGCCGGCTCTTGACGGGAACAGCCGTCCTGGATGCATCAGCCGACCGGGGTCCGCACGGCGGCTGATGCATGGGGGCCACCGTGGAGACGCCGGGCAACTGCACCCGGGTGAGGCGGACTTCAGCGCCCCGGTCGGAAAGGAGGATCCGGCTCCCGCCGGTTCCGCCTGCCCGAGGTGGGGCTCGGTCCGCCGCCCGTGCGGGGCAGCGACGCCGCACCCGGCCGGCAGCGGACCGCCTGTCGGCGGGAACGTGCGACGGCCTCAGGCGTCGGGACCGAGGATCAGGCAGGTCGTGGTGGCGTGGGCGATGAGCCTGCCCCGTTCGTCGAGGACCCTGCCCTCGGCGGTCGCGGTGCGGCGGCCCGCGTGGACGACGGTGCCTTCGGCGGTCAGCCTCTGCCCGTCGGTGCGGGCCGCGCGGATGTAGTTCACCTTGAGTTCGAGCGTGGTGTAGCCGACTCCGGCCGCCAGTGTGGTGTGGACCGCGCAGCCCATGGCGGAGTCGAGCAGGGTGGCGGCGATGCCGCCGTGCACGGTGCCGAGAGGGTTGGAGAAGTCCGGTCGGGTGTCGAGGGAGACGACGACGCGGCCGTGGTCGACTTCGTCGAAGCGCATCCCGAGCAGCCGGCCGATGGACGGGATCTCCCCGGGACGTTCGCGCTGGATCCAGCGCATGAGTTCGAGCCCGGAGAGCGCGGCGGAGTCGGTGGTGGACATGTCTGTTCCTTGCTGTCGTGCCGGTGGGGCGGCCCGGCCCGTGGAGTGCCGGGCGGAGCTGCCGGTCAGCCGAGGGGGTCGGCCGTGTCCCGCAGGAGGGTCAGGACGGGTGCGTACATCCGCGCCTTGATGGTGCCGAGGGTCGCGCCGGCCCTGGCCGCCTGGGCGGCGGCGAGTTCGACGGCCGTGGCCCGTACGGCGTCCTCGTCGACCGCGTGGTCCACGATCGAGGCGGCCAGCGCGTCGTGGCCGCCGTAGCGGCGCGCGGTGGTCATGGCCTCGTGGGCGACCGCCGGCGTGAGCCGGCTCTGGATCAGCGCGGACATGGCCGGCGAGAACGGAATGTCGATGTCGGCCTCCGGCAGGCTCCAGAAGCCCCGGTCGGCCCGCATCACCCGGATGTCGTGCGCCAGGGACAGCATCGCGCCCGCCGCGAAGGTGTGCCCCTGCAGCGCGGCCACGGTGGGCACCGGCAGGGACAGCAACCGTGCGAAGAGTGCGTGCACCGAGACGACGTAGTCCCGGTGGCGGTCGGCATGGGCGAGGAGCCAGTCGAGGTCCAGGCCGTTGGAGTAGAACTTGCCGGTCGCCGCGGTGACCAGCGCCCGGGGCCCTTCCGTCTTCTCCACCTGGTCCAGCGCCTCGTCGACGGAGGCGATCCAGTCGGGGTGGAAGCGGTTCTCCCCGTCCCCGAGGTCGAGCACGAAGACATGGTCCTGACGGTCGAGCGTGGGCATGGTTACTCCTTCGGGTGGGCGGAGCGGGAGGGCGCGCCCGCATGCTCCGCGGGGAACGCGAGGGACACGACGAACGCTGGGAACGCGAGGAGCGCGGGGAACACCGGGCCTCAGGACCGAGGTGCCCCGTCGGCCGCCGGCCCGGTCCGGCCGGGAAGGGCGTGGACCAGCAGGTCGTGGATCTCGGCGGCGGCCGCGTCCAGCGGGGCGAGGCTTCGTTCGGCACGGCACATCACCACCGCGCCCTCGACCGCGCCGATGATGAAGGCCGCGAGGCGCCGGCCGCGAGGCTGCGGCAGGCCGCCCGCCACGAGCAGGGCGCACAGGGCCTCCTGCCAGCGCGCGAAGACCGCGGCCGCGGAGTCCGCCCACTTGGGCCCCTCCTCGTCGGCGGCCACCGCCGCGGCCACGATCGGGCACCCCGCCCGGAAACCGCTGCCGGACAGCCGGTCCCGCCACAGGGCGAAGAAGGCGTCGATCGCCGCCACCGGATCACCGGCGCGCGCCGCGGCGGCGATCCGGGCCGCCATGACGTCCCCGGCGAAGGCCACCGCCTCGTCGATCAGCTGGGTCCGGCCGTCGGGGAAGTGGTGGTACACCGAGCCGCGCGGGGCGCCGCTGTGCGCGAGCACCCGGTCGATGCTCGTCGCACCGGCCCCCTGCTCGCCCAGCAGCGCCGCGGCGCTGTTGATCATCCGCTCCCGGCTGTCGCTCCTGCGCGGGCTCATCCCTGCACCACCCGTCACCTTCCCGTGGGGCTCGTACGTCCCCTGCCCGAGCCGGGAAAGGCGGCGCACCGGTGATTACCGGTGAGTAATCTATGCTCTATGACATAGAACAGGCAAGGGGCGGGCCGTGCGTCGGCGACACGGCCCGCCCCGGGTGAAGTCGGGCGGTTCTCAGAAGGCCGGCGGGCCTTCGGTCAGTGGACCTTGTTCAGCTTGGCCAGTGCCTTGCCGAGGCCGTTGGCCCACAGCTGGTCGACGCGGGCCCGTTCGGCCGCGTTGGGGTAGCGGTTGGTGCAGGACGGGCCGGGGCCGCCGCCCGACATCAGCTCGCTGCACGGACCGCTGTAGTGGTCCGGGAGCCCCAGCACATGACCGGTCTCGTGCGCGGCGACTCGGATCGAGTCGTACTCCTGGTTCTGCGCGTAGTCGAGGAAGATGTAGCCGTTGCCGTGGCCGTCCGTGGAGGCGTAGGACCCCTCGGGGTCGCTGCCCTCGTAGTAGGCGAAGTCGGCGCCGCCGGAGGACGCCCGCAGCTTGACGTTGGAGACCGAGCTGTTCCAGATCGACGCGGCGCTCGCTATCTGCGAGCGGAAGCTCGGCGCCTGGGAGGCGTCGTAGGAGACGGTCACGGACCTGAGGCCCGGGTGCGCCGCCTGCTTCTTGGCGACCGAGGCGAGCACGGCCTGGAAGAACGCCTTGTTGTTCGCGGTCTCTTCGGCCGAGCCCGCGTACCGGGCGCGCGGGGCCGCGGCGGAGTCGGCGGTCTGGGCGCTCGCCGGGATCGCGGTGCCCAGGGCCGCGAACGCCAGGCCCAGGCCGAGCGCCAGCATTCTCCTGGGGGTCTTCGCGGGCATGGAGGACGTACGGATCGACGTCATGTGGGGGGCTCCTACTCGTTCATGTGGGGTGGTGAACGATTGGTTGCCCATGAGTCTGAGCCAGCCCGACGGCGCAGCGGATGATGGCAATCGGGGATAGTGCAGAGCTATCGCCGTCAACTCGCCCGGTTCCGTTGGCATTTGAACATCTGGCGCCTCACCAGGCCCGCCCTTACGCTCCGGACATGGAGCTCGAGGTCAGGCATCTGCGCATTCTCTGCGCCATCGCCGACGCCGGCAGTCTGCACAAGGCGGCGCGCGAACTCGGCATGGCCCAGCCCTCGTTGAGCACCCAGCTGGGCCGCATCGAACTGGCCCTGGGCGGCCGGCTCTTCACCCGCGGACGTACCGGCAGCCGCCCCACACCCCTGGGGCACATCGTGGTGAGCCGCGCCAGACCGCTCGTCGCCGAGCTCGCCGCGATCGTCGCGGAGACCAGGGTGGCGGCCGCCCGCGCCGAGGGCGGTCCCCGGCTGCGCATCGGCGCCACGGCGAGCCGGGCACTGCCGGGCTGGCTGCGACGGCTGCGTTCGCGGGTGCCGCCGGCCGAACCCACCCTCCAGATGGACGCGTCCGCGAACTCCCTGCTGCGCATGGTCGCCGAGGGCCGGCTCGACCTGGCCTTCGTCCACGAGGTCGAGGGCAGTGCGCTGCGCATACCGGCCGGGCTGTGCCTGCGGGTCCTGGTGGAGCGCGAACCGCAGTTCGTCACCCTGGCCGCCGACCACCCCGCGGCCGCGCAGCGCGAGGTGCGCCTCGCCGACCTCGCCGGCGAACGGTGGATGGTCGACTCCACGGTCGACGGCGAGTGGGACGCCCTGTGCCGCGTGCTGCGCGAGGCGGGCATCGAGCCCGACCTGCTGCACGGGGACTACCTCACCGCCTATTCCCTGGCCGCGATCGGCGAGGTGGTCACGGTCAGCCAGCCGACCGCGCGTCCCCGCCCCGACCTCGCCGTCCGTCCTCTGCAGGGCGACCCGATAGGGGTGCGGCTGCTGCTCGCGGCCCGTACTGCGGCCGAACTCGAGGACGGGTCCGCCGAGTTGGAGGAGGCCTACTGGGAGGTGGCCCGTCAGGCTCCTGCGTATCAGGAGTGGCTGGAGCGCAGGGCGGCCGGGCGGCCGGCGCCGGCGCTTCGCGTGGTGCGGGCCTGAACCTTTGCGGACGCCACGCCGCCCCAAATGATCCATTCATAGGCTTATCCGCCTTATGGTGCCGGATGTAGTGAGTACCGCAGGGGGGCGCACAGCGCGTCCGGCGACGGCGCGGGTTGGGATGCCGATGAGTGGAATCACCCGCAGGGACGTGGCACGCCTGGGCCTCGGCACCTCTCTCGGCGTCGCGGCCGCCTCGCTGACCGGGTGCGGAGCGCTCGCCGGGCTGGGCGGTCCGTCGGCGGACCGGGACCTGCCGCGGATCATCGGGGACGGTTCCACGTCGTACACCGGCGAGCAGCCGCGTCAGCCGCCCTCCCCCACACCGCTCGACCCGGAGCAGGACCCACCGCAGTTCGTGGTCTTCTCCTGGGACGGCGCCGGCGAACTGGGCAAGGGCCTGTTCCCGCGGTTCCTGGAGCTGGCACGCGCACACGACGCACGCATGACGTTCTTCCTCTCCGGCCTCTACCTCCTGCCGGAGGAGAAGATGCGGCTGTACCGGCCGCCCGGGAACCCGGTGGGCGCCTCCGACATCGGCTACCTCACCGACGCGCACATCAAGGAGACACTGAAGTACGTTCGCCAGGCCTGGCTGGACGGACACGAGATCGGCACCCACTTCAACGGGCACTTCTGCGTCGGCCCGGGATCCGTCGCCCACTGGAGTCCGGAGCAGTGGCACGCGGAGATCGAGCAGGCCCGGTCGTTCGTCAAGTCCTGGCGCACCCACACCGGTTGGCACGATCATCCCTCCCTGCCCTTCGACTACGACCGGGAGCTGGTCGGCGGCCGCACACCGTGCCTGCTCGGGCAGCGGAACCTGCTGCCGGTGGCCCGCCGGCTGGGCTGGCGCTACGACGCGTCCTCACCGGGCGGAGTACAGCGCTGGCCGCGCAGGAGGGGCGGCGTCTGGGACCTGCCGCTGCAGAGCATCCCCTTCCCGGGACACCGGTTCGAGGTGCTGTCCATGGACTACAACATGCTGGCCAACCAGTCGGGGAACTCGACCCGGGGGCCCTCCTACCACCACGCGGACTGGCGCGTCCAGGCGACGGAGTCGTACCTGGCAGGGTTCCGGCGCGCGTACGAGACGAACCGGGCGCCGCTGTTCATCGGCAACCACTTCGAGGAGTGGAACGGCGGCATCTACATGGACGCCGCGGAGGAGGCGCTACGGCGGATCGCCCTCTGGAAGGACGTCCGCCTGGTCTCCTTCCGGCAGTTCGTCGACTGGCTCGACGCCCAGGACCCGGCGGTCCTGAGGAGGCTGCGCAGCCTGCAGGTCGGCGAGAAGCCGGAGGGCGGCTGGTCCGCCTTCCTGCGCCGGGAGACATGAGCGCGGGGCGGGCACCGGCCCGCCCCGCGGCTCGCCGCGCACCGTCAGGAGGTGGATCCCAGTGTCGATGTCGTGTACGCGCACTCCGTGTAGATGTACCCGGACCGTAGCCTGGCCGTGTCCGAGGCAGGTGTCGCGGTGCTGCCGCCGTGCGGCTTGTGCACGAAGTACGTGGTACCGACGGGGAGGCTGAGCGTGCGCTGCGGGTAGTTCTTGCCGCTGCTGCACGGCTTGAAGCCGATCCTGAGCGTGTCGACGAGAGCGTACGACTTGCAGCTGCCGCATCCCTTGAGGGTGAAGCTGCCGGTGACCGGGCCGGTGTAGAGGACGGTGACGTCGTCGGGGCTGTCGTTCTTGACCGTGACGGAGATGCTGCCGCCGGAGGCGGTCGTCGGCAGCTTCTTCCCGGCCGCCGGGAGCGTCTGGGCGACCTCGGCCCCGATGGCGATCTTCTTGGCGCGATCCCGGTTCCTGCCGCTCTTGTTGTCGGCGACGTACTGGTCCAGGGTCTTGCGGGCCGCGTCGAAGTCGCCGTCCTTGTACTGGTCGACGCCGCAGGCGTACTCCCCCGCGTCACCGCTGCGGTCGGCACGGCCGGCGGACTTCGTCAGCGCGTCCGACGTACTTGCGTCCGTCCCCGACAGATCGGTGATCCGGGTGTTCAGATCACGCAACTGCGCGACGGCGGTGCAGGGCTGAGCGCCGTCGACGTCCTTCTCGGCGTTCTTCACGGCCGCGTCCACGGCGGGTACGACCTTGGCCGCGGACCCGGAGTGCGGGAACGTGTTCAGCAGGTCGCCGAAGTGCGTGACCCAGTCCGCCCCGCCGCCTGTCAGACCGGCCGCGCCGCACTCGTACAGGGAGGTGGCGAGCCGCTCGTCGGGCCACTCGGTCAGCGAGCCGAGCTGCTCCTTCGGCATGGTGCGGGGCACCGTGCGCAGGTACTTGAGCGGCTCGACGGCGTCGCAGTACTGCTTGTGGCCGTAGGCCGCGCCGACGGTGGTGTAGTAGGTCCGCAAGCGGTCGGGCACCCGGTCGGCGGCGCGGGAGCCGGAGTGGTCGACCGCGAGGTCCCGGTAGGTCTCCAGGGCCGCCTGGTAGTCGCCCCGGGCGGTGGCGAACCTGTGCCGGCCGGCCGTCGTCACCAGATGGTCGGCCTGCTCGAGGCGGTCGAGGAGCGCCTGCTGCACGGCTTCCTCGTGCGCGTCGTCGTACCACACCGCGCCGACGGCCGGAACGGCGAGCAGCAGCACACCGAGCAGGAGGGCGAGCGGCGCCCTGCCCGGCCAGGTGAGCCGCGTGCGCAGTGCGGCGAACGCACCGTGGACGGCGGCCAGCAGCACGAGCAGGACGTACACGGTGAGCGCGGCCCCGGGGACGCCGTCGGCGTCGGCGGGCAGGGCGACGAACAGCAGGACGACGGTCGCCGCGCAGCAGGCGGCGGCCAGGACCCATCTTCGGACGAGTGCGTAACCGAGGCCGAGACCGCTCAGGTTGAGCACCGCGACCGCGGCCGCTCTCCAGCCGTCCGGGGGCGCGGGTGGCGGCGCGGACGGCATCGGCGGCACGGTGAATGCCTGGTTCGGGCCGTACTGGTCTGCGGACATGGTGGGCTCCCCCCGTCAACTGCCCCCGTATCACTGCGGATCGGCAGTGTAAGGCCGGGCGCGCGGTGCCGACAGAGGGGGTCCAGGACAACGTCGCGGCCCTGGACGAAGGGCCGTGGGGAACCTCGGGTGCGGCGGTGACCGGACGGGCGGGGCCGTAGAATCAGCCGATCATGAACATCGGCGCAGACCACGAGATGATCACGGTTCCGGCGGGGCAGGTCACGCTGTCGGACCGGCGCACCCAGCGCCGCTGGACGGTCGAAGCGGCCTCCTTCCGGCTCGCGGCGCATCCGGTCACACAGGCGCTCTACGCGCAGGTCACGGGCGGGCGTCCGAGCGCTGCCGAGGGGGAGCGGCTGCCCGTCGAGGGGGTCTCCTGGTGGGACGCGGTCCGGTTCTGCAACGCCGTGTCGCAGCGCGACGGCCTCACGCCCGCCTACCGTTTCGGGGCCGGCGCCGAGGACATCGCGTGGGAATCCTCGGCCGACGGCTACCGGCTGCCGACCGAGGCCGAGTGGGAACACGCCTGCCGGGCCGGAACGGCCGGACCGCGCTACGGCCCCCTGGACGAGATCGCCTGGCACCGGGGCAACTCGGCGGAGCGGATCCGGGACGTGGGCGGCAAACGGCCCAACCCGTGGGGCCTCCACGACATGCTGGGCAACGTGTGGGAGTGGTGCTGGGACATCTACGACGCAGAGGTCTACGGCAGCTACCGGGTGCTGCGCGGGGGCGGCTGGTTCGACGAGCACTGGAGCTGCCGGGCCTCCGTCAGGCGCCGCAGCCACCCCACCTTCCGCGTCGACGACGTCGGATTCCGCCTCGCCCGTTCCCTGGGGAGCTGATCCGGGCCCACGGTCCGTTCCGGGCGCCCGAGCCGCTGCCACGGGACACTTGAGGGGTGCGACCGACGAGCAGGGCCGGGGGGCGAGGGCGGTGATCGCCGTCGATCCGACGGACAGCGCCTCGCTGCTCGCCGCTTTCGGGGCGCTCGGCGTTCTCGCGGTGATCTTCGCCGAGTCGGGCCTGCTGGTCGTCGGGTTCTTCCTGCCGGGGGACACGCTGCTGTTCCCGGCCGGGGTGCTGTGCGCGGCGAGCGGTCAGCATGCGCCCCGGCTGGAGCTGTGGCAGGTGCTGGTGTGCGCGGCCGTCGGTGCCGTCGCCGGGGCACAGGTGGGCTATCTGCTCGGGCGGCACGGCGGGCGGCCGCTGCTGTCCCGGACCTCCAGTCGGCGCGTGCGCGAGGCGACGGCCCGGGCGGAGCGGCTGCTGGCCCGCTACGGCTACGGCAAGGCGCTGGTGATCGGCCGCTTCGTCCCCATGCTGCGGACCGTCCTGCATCCGGTGGCCGGCGCGCTCGGCGTGCCCGCGCGGACGTTCACCCTCTGGCAGATCGTCGGCGGCCTGCTCTGGTCCCAGAGCCTCGTCCTGGCCGGATACCTCCTGGGGTCGTCGGTCGCCCACGCCGACACCTACCTGCTGCCGTTGGTCGCCGCGATCCTGGCGCTCTCCCTGCTGCCCGTACTCACCGAGGCCCGGCGGACGCGGAGCCGGCGGCGGTAGTCCGGACGTGAAGGCACGAAAGTTCCAGGCGGTGGCAGCACGGTGGTGCCGGGCGTGCAAACACGGTGGTGCCGGGAGGTGGAAGCACCATGGTGCCGGGCGGTGGAAGCACGGACTTGATGCGTTCCTCATTTGCAATATGCCCTATTTGTCCGATTATCCTGGACGGCTGTTGCTCCGGGGCGGCCGGGGCGGGCCCGGAGCACCGGGCGCAGGGGAAGGAGACGGGGAAGGCATGCGCAGCGCACGGATGACGGCCCCACCGATCCCGTTCGGCCGAGCACGGTGCGCGGATGCCGCGCGCGCCACCGTGGCGGCGGGGCTGACCTGGCAGGCGTGCGTGATCCTGCTGCATGCGCCACACCCCTACGTGGGTGCCGTCGCGGCGCTGCTCATCGTCGAGGCGACGGTGGTGCGCACGGTCGCCGCGGCGACCCGGTACGCCGCCGGATGCCTGCTCGGCGTGGCGGTCGCCGTCCCCGCGGCCCTCTACGTCGAACCAGGCATGGCCGGTCTCGCACTCGTGGTCTTCGTCTCCGTCGTCCTGGCCCACCACGAGTTCCTCGGCCACCACGGACTGCATCTGCCGACCACCGCGCTCATCACGTTCGCCCTGGTCCGCGGCCGTCATCCGGCCGAGCTGGCCGACCACCTCGCCGAGGTCATGCTGGGGCTCGCCTTCGGCCTCGCGTGCAGCGCGCTGCTGTTCCCCGCCGTGCGCGTGCGGTCCGCGGAACGGGCGCTGGACAGACTGCGCGCCCTGCTCGCCCATCACCTCGACGGTCTGGCCGACTCCGTCACCGGGCGCGGGCGGCCGCGCGAGGTGCTCGGCCCCGCCTGGCACCACGAACTCGACACCGCGGTGGCAGAGGCACGTACCGCCGTGGAGGAGGCCCACGAGAGCGTGCGGTGGAACGTACGGCCGACCGCGCGGCGCCGCCGCCGGCACCTGGACCGGCGTGTGCTGGGCGCACTGGCCGACGTGGAGGTGCAGGTGTGCGCGACCGGACGGCTCCTGGACGAGCGTCCTCCGGCGAGCCGTCCCGGCACACGGTCCGAGGACACCCCGCGCGCCGAAGGTTTCGCACAGCCGTACGCACGGCTGCTGCGCACCACGGCCCTGTGCGTGTACGGCTGCCGGGGCGGCCGGCCCCACCCGGCCCTGCCCGCCGCACGCCACGCGGTCGCCCGGCTCGGCAGGCCCGGCGGCGATCCCCCGGCCGCCCGGGCCGAGGACCGTCACCTGCTCCACCACCTGGACGCGGCCCTCACCTGTCTGACGACGTCCGTGCCCGCCCCCTCCCGGCCGTCCGCCCGGCGCCATCGCGCGTTCGGCGCCCTGCGGCCCGCGCAGCGCCGATGACCCCGCACCGCACCGGTCTCCAGCACACCACCGGCGGACCGGCCAAGGACCTCACGTCTCCCGACGGCGAGGGTCACGGCCGGGTCGGGGGGCGCCGGCTGCCCGGCTCCCGTGAGCTTCTCGCGCTCGCGCCCGTCCTGCTCATGGTCGCCGTCACGCTCACCGACCTGCTCACGCCCGACTGGTTGCACGTCGCGCCGGTGATGGCCGCCGTACCGGTTCTGGCCGCGGCCGTGCTCCCCGTCCGGGCGACGGCGGCGCTCGGCGGCGCGGCGCTCGTCCTGACCCTGCTGCTGCAGGTGAACGCGGGACAGCGGGGCTCCCCCGACTCGAACGTCGTCCTGTGCGCCCTGGTCGTGGTCGGGCTCGCCTCGCTCACCGCCTGTGCGCTGTACCGGCGCCGGGAACGGCAGCTGCGCCAGGCCCGCTCCGTCGCAGAGACCGCGCAGCGGGCGCTGATGCACCCGCTCCCCCGCCGTATGCGCTCCCTGGCTCTGTCCGGCGTGTATCTGCCGGCCGAGTCGGAGGCGCGGATCGGCGGCGACTTCTACGAGGCGGTCCGGACCCCGTACGGCTCCCGGATCCTCATCGGCGACGTCCGCGGAAAGGGCCTGCCCGCCGTCGGGGCCTCCGCGACCCTGCTCGGCGCGTTCCGGGAACTGGCCGACCGCGAGGCGTCCCTGACCACGGTGGCACGGCAGCTGGACGAGCGCGCCCAGCGGCACATAGCGGCGCTGGACGGCGGGCCGGACGACGGTGAGCCGGAAGGGCGGGAAGGCCCGGAGGGGAAGGGCACCGGGGCGCTGTTCACGGAGCGGTTCGCGACCGCGCTGCTGGTGGAGTTCCCGCCCGGCGAGGCCGTGGCCCGCATCGTCCACTGCGGTCATCCCGAGCCGCTCCTCGTCCGTGCGGGCCGGGTCCACGCCCGTCCGCCCGAGCAGCCCGGGGCTCCGCTGGGGCTCGGCGATCTGCTGGGCGCGGCTCCGGTGGCCGAGACCGTGCCGTTCGGCCCGGGCGACCGGCTCGTCCTCTACACGGACGGCTTCATCGAGGCCCGCGACCGCCGGGGCCGGTTCTACGACCTGACCGCGCACACCCGTGCCCACGCCGGCCGGCCGCTGCCCGCGATGGTTGCCGCCCTGCGCCGCGCCCTGCTGTGCCACGTCGGCGGCGACCTCGACGACGACGCGGCCCTGGTCGCCCTGGAACGCCTGCCGTGCGAGACCGCCCCGGGGTGACCGCGGCGGACGCGGCGTCACAGCCGACCGTCCTCCCGCAGGTACACCCCGACCACGGTCGGCGAGCGCTCCGGACGAGACGGCCCGGCTCCGTGCTCAGCCCCGCCGCCGGCATGGTCATGGAGGACCTGATCCAGCAGGGCAGCGGTC
>NZ_JBFAET010000167.1:0-19726 GCF_040642095.1 Streptomyces sp. NPDC020362 | reverse complement strand
GGAGGACGGCGGCCGGGGTGACGGGGCGGGTGCGTCGCGGGCAGCGACGGCGCCGGTGCGCAGCCGTCGGCGGGCGGAGTAGCCGGCCAGGCCGACGGCGAGGAGCAGGGTGCCGCCGTAGAACAGCGGGACCGTCCAGAAGTCCGCGCCCATCTGGGTGATGCCCGTGAGACCGACGGCGAGAACGGCGACGGCGACGAGGGTGCCCATGGCGTTGGGGCGGCCGGGTCTGATCGCGGTGGAGCCGAGAAGGGCGCCGGCGAAGGCGGGCAGCAGGTAGTCGAGGCCGACGCTCGGATTGCCGATCTGCTGCTGGGCCGCGAGCAGTACTCCGGCGAAGCCGACGATCAGCCCTGATGCGGCGAAGGCGTAGACGGTGTATCTGCGCGTCGGGATGCCGACGAGGTCGGCGGCGCGCGGGTTGGACCCGATGACGTACAGGCACCGGCCGAGCGGCAGCCGCTCAAGGAGCAGCCAGAGGGCGGCCGCGAGCGCGAGCACGTACCAGGCGGGAACCGGCAGGCCCAGGAACCTGGAGTCGTAGAGGTCGGTGAAGGCGGCGGGCAGGCCCTGCGGGCCCGGGACGATCCGGCCGCCGCCGGTGATCCAGCCGCTCACGGCGTACAGCATGCTCCCGGTGCCGAGCGTGGCGATGAAGGAGTCGATCCGGCCGATCTCGACGATCACGCCGTTGAGCACACCCATGAGGCCCCCTCCGGCGATCACGGCGAGACAGGCGAGCGGCCACGGCCACCCGTCGCTCACGAGGAGCTCCATCACCATGACGTGCGCCAGTCCGAGGCCGTAGCCGAGGGAGAGGTCGAACGCACCGGTCACGATGGGCACCATGGCCGCCAGCGCGAGGATGGCCGGGATCGACTGGGTGAACAGGATCGAGTCGACGGTGTCCAGGGTGGGAAAGGTGCGGGGCAGGGTGAGGGAGAAGACGAGGACGAGCAGGACGGTGAGGGCCGGCAGGCCGTAGGCGCCGACGAGGTGCCCGCCCGGGCCGCGCGGTCGGGCCGGGCGCAGGGGCCCGGTCCGTCGGCCGAGCCCGCTCAGCGAGCCCCGACGCGGCGGGCGTGGCCGGGGCGAGGGCGAGGCGGTCACGGGTTCGTCGCGGTTCCGTCGGCAGGCATGGCCGAGGCCGCCCGGGTGAGCCCCGCGGCCGTGAGGGCCGGACCGCTCAGCTCGGTGGCCACGGTTCCGCGGACGAGGACCAGGGCGCGCCTGCACACCTGCGCGACCTCCTCGAAGTCGGTGGAGACGAGGAGAACCGCGAGGCCGGCGGCCAGCGCCTCGTCGAGCAGGCGGTGGATGGCGGCCTTGGCGCCGATGTCCACGCTCGCCGTCGGTTCCTCCAGGACCAGCAGGCGCATGCCCGCTCTCAGCCAGCGGCCGATCATGACCTTCTGCTGGTTTCCGCCGGACAGGGTGGCGATGGGGGCCTCGCTGTCGCGGGGGCGTACCGAGAACCGGTCGATCAGTGTGGCGGCTTCGGCGCGTTCGCGGCGGGGACCGATCCAGCGCAGTGCGGGCAGACCTCCGGCGCGTGGGTTGGCCAGGAGGTTCTCCCGTACGGTCAGCTGGGCCAGGCAGCCTTCCAGTTGTCTGTCTCCGGGCACGAGGGCGACCCCGAGTGCGACGGCCTCGGCGACCGTACGGGGGCTGTAGGGGCGGCCACCGAGAAGGGCCCGCCCGCCCAGGAGGTGCCCCGAGCCCGCGAGGGCCCGGCCCAGGTCCGTGTGTCCGGCCCCGGAGAGGCCGACCAGGCCGAGGGCTTCCCCGGCCCTGAGTTCCAGGGTGACCGGTCCCGCGCCGGCGGTCCGTAGCCCGTCGAGGGTCAGGACGGGCGGGCCGCCGGCCGGGGCCTGGGCCGGGGCCGGGGCCGGGGCACGGCGGTGGTCGGCCGGCTCTTCACCGGTGATGTCGTGCACCAGGCGGGCCGGGCTGTGGCCCGCCAGCGCGCCGTGGCTGACGAGGCGGCCGTCGCGCAGGACGGCGAAGGTGTCGGCGACCTCGTACACCTCGTCCAGGCGGTGGCTGACGTAGAGGATGCCGTGGCCGCGGTCGCGCAGGGCGTGCAGAACGCGGAACAGCCGGGCGCAGTCGGCCGCGGGGAGGCGGGCGGTCGGCTCGTCGAGGACGATGAGCCGCGCCCGCGACGCGAGGGCCCGGGCGAGGCCGACCAGGGAACGCTCGGCCGGCCCGAGATGTGCGATCGGTGTGCCGGGGTCGAGGTCTGCGGCGACGATCCGCAGGGCCTCGGTGCAGCGCGCCCGGGTCCGCCGCCAGGAGATCAGTCCGGCGCGGCGCTCGTACCCGGTGTTCAGCGCGATGTTCTCGGCGATCGTCATCCACTCGACGAGCCCGAGATCCTGGTGGATGAAGGACATGCGGCCCGAAGCGGCATGGCTGCCGAGCGGATGGCCGTCCACCGTGATCCGCCCCGAGTCGGCGTGGTGAACGCCGGCGAGCACCTGGATGAGGGTGGACTTGCCGGCTCCGTTGGGGCCGAGGAGGGCGAGGACGCTGCCGGCGTGGACATCGAGGTCGACCCCGTCCAGAGCGAGAGTCCCGCCGAACCGTTTGCCGAGACCGCGGATGCGGACCAGGGGGTGCGCCGCGGAGGGCGGGACCGCAGCAGAGGTGTCGTGAGCGTCGTGCACGGACATCTCCGGGGGTCGGACTGGCGAGTTCTTCCCGACTGGCATCAGCGATACTAGCGGCCAATATCACAACATTTCCGACATCTTGCCGCCTGCTGTGGGTCCAACGGATCAGCGGGCCCCCGCCTGCCGCCGTGGATCCGCCGGACCACTGGACCGCCTCAGACGCCGGCGAGCCCGCATTCGGCCCAGATGACCTTGCCCTGTGGCTTGTACCGGGTACCCCAGCTCTGCGCCAGCTGCGCGACGAGGAACAGGCCGCGTCCTCCCTCGTCGGTGCTGGCCGCCCGGCGCAGATGCGGGGCGGTGTTGCTGCTGTCGGAGACCTCGCAGATCAGCGTCCGGTCGTGGAGGAGCCGTACCCGGATGGGCCCGGCGCCGTGGCGGATGGCGTTGGTGACCAGCTCGCTGAGCATCAGTTCCGCCGCGAACGCGGCCTCGTCGAGTCCCCAGTCGGCCAGCTGGCGGAGGGCGGCGGCGCGTACGTCGCTGACCAGGGCCGGATCCGGGGCCAGGTCCCAGGTGGCGATCCGCCGGGGGTCGAGGGCGTGGGTGCGGGCGACGAGCAGGGCGATGTCGTCACAGGGGTGGGCGGGCGCCACGGTGTCCAGCACCACCTGGCAGGTCTCCTCGGGCGCACGCTCCGGGTGGGCCAGCACGCCGCACAGCTGGTCGAGCACCATGTCGACGTCGCGGCTCCGGTCCTCGATGAGCCCGTCGGTGTAGAGGACCAGCTGGCTTCCCTGGGGCAGGTGTATCTCGGCGGCCTCGAACGGGAGGCCCCCGAGGCCGAGAGGAGGTCCGGCCGGCAGGTCGGGGAACGACACGGCGCCGTCGGGGTGGACCAGCGCGGGTGGGGGGTGGCCCGCACGGGCCATGGTGCACTGCTGCGTGGTCGAGTCGTAGATGGCGTAAAGACAGGTAGCGCCGATGATGCCGACGCCGCCGGCCGCGGGCTCCTCCCGGTCCAGGCGTCCCACGAGGTTGTCGAGCTGGATGAGGACTTCGTCCGGAGGGAAGTCGAGTTCGGCGAAGCTGCGGGCCGCGGTGCGCAGCCGGCCCATGGTGGCTGCGGAGAGGATGCCGTGGCCGACGACATCGCCGACGAAGAGGCCGACGCGGGCGCCGGACAGGGGGATGACGTCGTACCAGTCTCCGCCGACGTCGGACTCGGCGGGCAGGTAGCGGTGGGCGACCTCCACGGCGTCCTGGTCCGGCAGACCGTGCGGGAGCAGGCTGCGTTGCAGGGCCAGGACCATGGTGCGCTCGCGTGTGTAGCGCCGGGCGTTGTCGATGGACAGTGCGGCGCGGGCGGCGAACTCCTGGGCCAGCGAGCGGTCGTCGTCCCCGAAGGGGGCGGGGTTCTGCGCCCGCGCACGGTAGAAGGCGACGACGCCCAGGACGACGCCCCGGGCGACGAGGGGCACCGCGATGAGGGAGTGGACGTGCGTCAGCAGCTGCTCGTTGTGCTCGGGATCGTACGCGAGCCAGCCCGCGGCGAGCTTCAGGTCGGGCTCCAGCACGGCCTCCCCACTGGTGAGGCACCGCAGCTGGGGAGTGGTCGGACCGTAGTCGGCCCGCTTGCCGACCGGCAGGAAGGGACAGTCGTCGCGAATGCCGTGGACCACCGCGCGGCACAGGTCACCGCGGGGATCGGCGGACTCCTCACCGTGCAGTACGGCCTCGGGCAGGTCGACGGTGACGAAGTCGGCCAGCCGCGGCACCGCAGTCTCCGCGAGCTCCTGGGCTGTGCGGCGCACGTCCAGGGTGGTGCCGATGCGGGTGCTGGCCTCGGACAGCAGCTCCAGACGGCGGCGGGCGTCCAGGGCGTACGTCCCGACGCTCGGCTCCCCCACCATCACGAGCCCCCTCGCGGGGGACGGGGAGACGAGGTGATCGTCCGAGGAGCCGTCGCCATCACCGGCCGCCGCACCCTCGCCGCTTGCGGCGACCTGCCCGAATGCCGAGTCGGCCGGGTCGGGAAGGTGCCCGGACAGCGGGGTGCGGACCAGATGCACCGGCGCCGCGACGCCGGAACCGGCCGCGGGCCGCACGGAGAAGGGGACAGGAACGGAGACGGGGACAGGAACGGCCGCAGGCTCAGCGGAAAAGTCCGGCGACCGGTCCGCGTGGTGCGGGAGGGCGAAGGGGTCGTGCGGTGCGCGGCCGTGCAGAACGGCCTCGATGGCGATGCCCTCCACTCCGGAGGCACTCGTCATCGGACGGCTCACGAGCGTGACCTGGCGCCCGGTATGCAGGGGCACGTCGACGGCTGCCCGCTGTGCGCGGGAGATCAGTTCGGCGGCCCGCTCCAGGAGGATCTCGCGGTCACGGGGATGCAGCTCAAGAGCCAGTTCGTCCACCCCGATGCCGCGGTCGGGGGCCGCGGAGCCATTGGCCACGTACGCCCGCAGCAGAGCGCGCTCACGTGCGGAACTCTGCCCCAGAAGCCGCCGCTCGATGACCCGGGCCGCCTTGCGGATCACGGGGGCCAGCGCGGGGTCGTCGGCACTGCGCGGATAGCCGAAGCACAGGACGCCCTCGATACGGCCGCTGAGCGGGTCGCGCACGGGAAGCGCACGGCAGGCGCTGCCCTGGGAGCGCTCGGCGAAGTGTTCGGCGCCGTAGACCCGGATGAGCCGCCGCTCCGCCAGGGCGAGGCCGATTCCGTTGGTGCCGGCGACCTGCTCGGCGAACACGAATCCCGGCACGCTCTGGATCGCCGGGAGGCTTCTGGCCAGCGACGCGTCTCCGAAGCGGCGCAGCAGAACCGTCCCGCTCGCGTCGGCGACGCAGATGTTCATCGCGCTGCCGGCGAACCTGGACTGCAGCCGGTCGAGCACCGGCGCGGCCGCGCGGATGATCCGGTCGTCCGGGTCGACGTCCTCCCGGAAGGGGAGGTCGGACTGGTCCGGCGACAGCCCCAGGGACCTGCAGCGCTGCCAGGAACTCAGGATCGGCTTGCGCACACCCGCCACGACAGGCTCCCCCTGGAGAAACCGCTCACGGAAACGAGCGGGTCCCGAGCCGCCTGTCGCATGCCCAGCCGGTACCGGTTCACCGCCGGAACGCATCACGCTCCGCCTCACTTCCGCCTCAGATAATCCATATACAGGAAATATCCGGCATTGACGAGGATACGGACATTGAGTGCATGAGTCACGATTTCACCAAGCCTGCACCAGCGGCAGTCGTGCGGGGCGGCACCACGGAGGACTCACGACGACTCCGGGAGGCCGTGGCGGCACACCGGAAGGCTCGGGACCGCAGGCGGGAGGACTCGCGACCAGACATCGGAAGGCTCCGGGCGGCTCGTCAGAGGACCGCTACCGGATTGACGGGCGAGCCCGTCCCGCCCGGGACGTTCAGCGGCGCCACGACCAGCAGGAACTCGTACCGCCCTGCCTCGGCGGTCGCGACGGAGAGCGCTTCCAGGTCGAGGTTGTCCAGCAACGGCACCCCCATCGCGGCCACTGCCAGGGCGTGGACCGGCGAGTGCACGCCGTGAACAGGCGAGGGCCGTACGTCGCTGTCGCCGTCCGAGCCGAGCAGCGCGATGCCGCGCCCGGCCAGCACGGGTACGGCGTCCACGTGGAAGCCCGCGCCGGCCGCGTCGGCGTCCCAGGCTCCGAGTTCCTCTCGACGGCGGACGCGCCCGGTGCGCAGCAGTACTGCGTCGCCCTCGCCGATCGTCACCTGGAGTGCCTTCTCCGCGGCGACGACGTCCTGGGCGTGCACCGCTTGCCCCGGCTCCAGCCAGCCGACGCCGAGGACAGCGGGGAGATCGAGCAGCACGCCTGTGGTGACGAGGGGCCCGAGCGCCGAGACCGCGCCGAAGCGGGCGCCTGCGGCATCGACGGCCTCGTGCGCCGTCCGGCCGTCGTAGAGCTGCCCCCGGTAGGCGATGTGGGACAGCGCGTCGAGGTGAGTGACCGCCTTGCCGTGGTAGTCGGCGGCGATGAAGTCCTTGTGCGTGGAGGGTTCCGGGGCCTCCACGTCACCGAGATCGGTCATGTGGTGCAGGGCGGGCTTGCGGTTGTCCGGGCCGGGACTGGTGTTCCAGGGCAGCGCCAGCGGGACGACCGTCCCGGACCGCACGGTGGCCGTGGCGCGCCGCACGCACTCCGCGGTAACCCGGTTCCAGGCACCGCGGTCGGCGGGGGCCCAGCGTCCCCAGGTGCGGACCGACTCGAAGAGGGCGTCGAACTCCTGGCGGGAGACGGCGGGCCCGTTGCCGGTGCCGGCCGGTCCGGGACCCGGGACATCGGTGGAGCTGGAGCCCATCTGCACTCACCGTCCCCTGAAGCGGAAGACCGGCCTCCTTGTGATCGGAAATCCAGCTTTGCACATTCCGGGCACGGTCCGTCCGGCGAGCGCATCGACGGTCCGCCCCCGGCCCGGCCGACCGCCGAGCGCGGCACACCCCCGCGACCCCATGCCGCCGGGGAGTCGGCCGCCTCGTCCGCGGCAGCCGAGGAAGCCGCGCCGTACCCGCCGATCGGGGTTGTCGCGATTGGTGTCCGCCAGACTCCGTTGGGGCGACCCAGACCTTTCCGGCGTGTGCGGGGCGATGTCGGCCGCAGGAGGCGAGTCACCCACGGTGCGGGACCAGCTCGGCGCACCGCCCGAGCCGCATACGCTCTGAATGGGCTCCGGGGAGGCCGGAATTCCAGGAATCGGGAACAGGGGGAGCTTCTACGGTGACAGCGCGCCGGTTTCCGCTCGGCTCCGCGACCACGCTCACGGAACTGGAGGACGACCCCCACCCCCGGCTGGCCCTCCTCCGCGCCCGCGAACCGGTTTCGTGGCTCCCCGTGCTGGGCGGCTGGCTGGTGACCCGGCGTGATCTCGCACTGCGCGTGATGCGCGACGCCGCGACCTTCACAGTGGACGACCCCCGCTTCTCCACCGCCCAGGTGGTCGGTCCGAGCATGCTCTCCGTGGAGGGCGCCGAACACAAGCGGCACCGCGCCCCCTTCACCGACCCGTTCCGCACGCAAGATGTACACGACCGGTTCACCGGGTTCGTGGAGCAGGCAGCCACCCGGCTCGTGGAAGGCATCCGGCCGCGTGGCAGCGCCGAACTGCGCCGGGAGGTGGCCGGGCCGCTGGCCGTGGCCGTCGTTGCCGAGTCGCTGGGCCTGGTCGGCGCGGACGCCGAGGCGGTGCTGTCCTGGTACGACTCCATCGTGAGCGCGGTCTCCGACATCACCGCCGGGCTGTCGGCGAACCCGGCCGGAGCGGCGGCGTTCGACGAGTTGCGGCAGAGCGTCGAGGCGACGGTCGCAGCAGGGGGCGACGCGTCGCTGCTGGTCACGGCGGCCGAGAGCAAGCGCCTGAAGCTGCCGGAGGTGGTCGCCAACGCCGCCGTGCTGATGTTCGGCGGTATCGAGACCACCGAGGGCATGATCGCCAACGCCGTACTGCACTTGCTTGCACACCCTGGTCAACTCGCCCTCGTGCGTGCCGATCCGGACCTGGTCGACGCGGCGATCGAGGAGTCGCTCCGCCTGGAACCCGCCGCGGCGGTCGTGGACCGCTACGCAACCGCCGACGTGACGATCGGCGGTGCCGACGTACGGCGCGGTGATCTGGTGGTCGTCTCGCTCGCCGGCGCGAACCGCGACCCCGAGATCTTCCAGGACCCCGACGGTTTCGACCTGCGACGGGGCAACTCCCGCCTCCAGCTGGCCTTCGCGCACGGCCCGCACTTCTGTCTGGGCGCCCACCTGGCCCGCCTGGAAACCCGCGCCTGCCTCCTCGCGCTCCTCGACCGTCTCCCCGGCCTGCGGCTCGACCCGGGCTCGCCCACCGCGCCCAGAGGCCTGGTCTTCCGGAAACCCCCGGCCCTGCGCGTCCGCTGGGACGTGCCGGGGCAGCGCTGATGCGGCGCCGGCCCACCTCCGCTTCACGCTGTACCGGCACCGCCGAAGAGGGTCGGGCGGCGAACGGTTCGGGCAAGTGAGCGCGGATGCGCTCGATGTCGCCGAAGACGGCCCTCGGGTGGCTGTGCGAGGAGGAGCGGGCGAGGGTGCCCGACTGGCGAGCGAGTGCCGTGGCCCTACCGGCCCCGTGCACCGTACGGTACCGGGCACATGCCTGAGGTGCCCACTGCGTTTCGGCCCTCCTCGCCCCCTCCCCCCATGACATGACCCCCACCCCGCCGTGTGGGGCTACTCCGAACGGTGATTGGCTGTCCCCGGTTCCGTCAGCCAGTCCACCCACGGGAAGGCCCCAGCCATGAGCAACCCCTACGCACTCGAGTACAAGGTCGTCACCTTCCGCGAGTCACTGATCGGAGACGCACTGGACAGCGACAAGTTGGAGAAGGTTCTGAACAAGCACGCCGAGGACGGCTGGGCCCTCAAGGCGATCACGTCCGCCGACGTCAAGGGCCGCATAGGGCCGGGTGCGGTCGAGGGCCTGCTGCTCACTCTGGAGCGTCCGCGCCGCTGACGGCTGCCGTCCTGCGCGGCACGGTGAACGACGGGTTCCGCCGGGCTCGCCATCGGGGACATGGCCACGACTGCCGTCCCCGGCGAGTTCGCCCTGGTCATCCCGTCCGCAACACCATCAGAACCTGCTCACGCAGGACGAGCAGGTCGAGTGCTTCCGGAACGGCGCACGTCACCTGACGCCCGGCGGCCGATTCGTCATCGAGCCGGGCGTACCGCCGCTGCGGTTCCTGCCGCCCGGAGAGGTCGCGGTGCCGTTCGACGTCTGCGAGCGGCATCTCGGCTTCGACACCTTGACCTGGTCGAGCAGATTCTCGTCTCGCACCATGTCACCCGCGACGGCGACGACGGCCGCCACTGCCGCGGCAACTCCCGGCACCGGTGGGCACGGCCGGCGGACCTCGACCTGATGGCACGGGTCGCGGAGCTGGAGCTGGAACGACGCGTCGCGGACTGGGACGGCGCGCCGTTCACCCAGGACTCCGCGAAGCACATCTCCGTGTGGCGCAAGCCGGCCCGAGTCACGCACACGTCGTACGAGGGCACCGTTGCCGGCCTATGCGCCGCGACGGACCCGTGCGGCCTTGCGGGCCTCGGCAATCTGGCGGGCCTCGGCGGACCGGCGAGACTCGCCACCGCCGGCCCGCCCCGGGCGCGTGCCCAGACCACGGAAAGGGGCACCGCCGCGCTTCGGGCGCTCCGCGACCGGCTCACTGCCGCCGACGGGGACACCCGAGGGAGCCTGGGCGCCGGTGATGCGGCTCAGCTCGGCCTCGCCGGAGCGGACCTGCGTGACCTGCGGCCTGATGCCGGCGTCGGACATGAGACGGGCCATGTCCCTGCGCTGGCCGGGGAGGACCAGCGTGACGACACTGCCGGACTCGCCGGCGCGGGCAGTTCGGCCACCGCGGTGCAGGTAGTCCTTGTGGTCGTTGGGCGGGTCGACGTTGACGACGAGATCGAGGTCGTCGACGTGAATGCCCCGAGCCGCGACGTTCGTGGCCACCAGCGCCGTGACGTCGCCGGTCTTGAACTGTGCCAGGGTGCGGGTGCGCTGGGGCTGCGACTTGCCACCGTGCAGCGCCGCGGCCTTGACGCCGCTGCTCAGCAGATGCCTGGTGAACCGGTCGACGGCGTGCTTGGTGTCCATGAACATGATCACGCGCCCGTCGCGGGCAGCGATCTCCGTGGCGGTGGCGTACTTGTCGGCGTCGTGCACCTGCAGCACGTGATGCTCCATCGTGGCGACGGCGCCCGCCGACGGGTCGACCGAATGGACGACCGGGTCATGGAGGTAGCGACGGACCAGGAGGTCGATGTTGCGGTCCAGCGTGGCCGAGAACAGCATGCGCTGGCCGTCGGGACGTACCTGGTCCAGCAGTTCGGTGACCTGCGGCATGAAACCCATGTCCGCCATCTGGTCGGCCTCGTCCAGGACGGTGATGTTCACCCGGTCCAGACGGCAGTCCTTGCGTTCGATGAGATCCGCGAGGCGGCCAGGAGTCGCGACGACCACCTCGGCCCCGGCACGCAGCGCGCCGGCCTGCCTGCCGATCGACATGCCGCCGACCACGGTGGCCAGCCGCAGCTTCAGCAACCGGGCGTACGGGGCGAGCACATCGGTGACCTGCTGGGCCAGCTCGCGCGTGGGGACGAGGATCAGGGCCAGCGGCTTCCGCGCCTCGGCACGCTGCCCGCTGGTGCGCACGAGGAGCGCCAGGCCGAAGGCGAGCGTCTTGCCCGATCCGGTGCGCCCGCGGCCCAGGACGTCGCGCCCTGCGAGGGAGTTCGGCAAGGTGGCAGCCTGGATCGGGAACGGCTCGTTCAGGCCGAGACTGGTGAGCATCTTCAGCAACTCGACGGGCATGTCCAGTTCACCGAAGGTCGCGACCGCGGGCAGGGCCGGGGTGACGGTGACCGGGAGCGCGAACTCCCCCTGTGCTGCGGAGCGGCGGCGCCCGGTGTCGCCCGGACCGGCGCCGCGGCGCCCCTGGCCCTGTGGGCGGAAACGGTCATTCGTGCGAGCTGAACGGCTCATGGAGAACCTTCCTCGACAGGGCACGCATCGAGGAATTCCCGACAGGAACGAGCCGGACGAATTGCAAGAACGAGCCAAATATAAGACTAAAAGAATTCCACCGGAATTAAAAACAGTAAGCTGGGACCCCACCATAAGGCGGGGCCCCAGCTACCTCACACGCTTTGACGTCAGGCGGGAGTGATGTTCTCCGCCTGCGGGCCCTTCTGGCCCTGCGTGACGTCGAAGTTCACCTTCTGGCCTTCCTGGAGCTCACGGTAGCCCTGGGTGGCGATGTTCGAGTAGTGGGCGAAGACGTCCGGGCCGCCGCCGTCCTGCTCGATGAAGCCGAAGCCCTTTTCCGCGTTGAACCACTTGACGGTGCCAGTAGCCATGTCACATCTCCTTAGGGGCAGTGCCCGCGGGCCCACACCGTGTGGACCCCTGCGTTGCCACAATGAACCCCGTCCGGATGAGCACCGGAGATACAAAAATGCCCGACGACATACAATCGCCGAGGCACTTGAAGTTTCGGGAACCACAACTGCAACTACCGGCAAGTCTAGCACGGTGCACGCATCTGCACCGCTTTCAGTCGTGCCCTAAAGCCTCGGGCGCGCCGGAGCACCGGACCAGTACGCCGGACGGCGTCAGCTCGAATACATGCGGAAGATGAACTTCCAGATTGTACAAGGTGCGACCGAGAAGAACTCGTCCTCTCCGGCAACGAACACTTGACCTCCACGACCCGTTCGCCACCCGAGGAAAGCCAATCGCACCTCTCGGCTCGGATCATCCCGATTTGTTTCCGCGAAAGACAGGCCCGGAACCCCTCGGTGTCGAGCTGTTTGAACTCTCCCGCCACCAGGCCTCGCACGCATCGCGCAATCGGCATCGCTCGGTCGAACCTCCAGCCGCGATGACGGGCCTGGTGGGTGACGGGCCGACCGAGTCCGTTGAAAGCGCCGCACCACGCGCATCGCCCGAGCGACGCGTCAGCTCATCCGACGCCATGCGCGCCGCGACGGCCTCCGGATGGGGTGGCCCGTGCTGGATCCGCAGCTCACGAGCGCGTCGCCCGGTCTGTCGCATACGGGCCAGAAACCGGTATTCACGTGGGCAAGGCGGCCCCCGCCACCATCCGGTGCTCCCGCGCAGACTGCTCCTTCATCCAGCTACGGAGCACGGCTGCTCAGCGGCCTGCTGTCCGGCCCGCGGCTTGGCGGTGCTGGACGGCCTGGTCGCCGCCACCATGCTCACGATGGGCCGACTGCTGCCGGCCGGCGCCCGACCGCCCCGCGTTCCGCACCGCTTTGCGCTCGTCGAGCTCCATCGCCCCCGGGGCGCGCATCATCAAAGGAGGGGAGACCGTCGACGAGGAGTGGCGATGAGGTTGTCGTTCCTTGAACCCCTCTACGCGGAGCCGGGCCCGTTCGCCTCCGTGTACCTGGACACCTCCCGAAACGTCGAGCATCCCGAGCGGGCGATCGCGCTGCGCTGGCGGCGGCTGCGCGAGAGTCTGTCCCGTCAGGGCTCGGACCGGGCGCTGCTGAACGTACTGGAGGAGGTGGTCGGCGCCGACACAGAGGTGCCGGGGGTGCATGGTCAGGCCATCTTCGCCGCCCACGGCACGCTCGTCCTGGACGGGGAGCTGCCCAGGCCGCCCGAGCACGACTCCGCGCGCTACAGCACCCTGCCGGACGCGATGCCCCTGGTCACCCAGCACCTTCCGGAGATCCCCTACATGGCCGTAGTCGTCCACTACGGCGGCCTTCCGACCGCCGAGACCCACGGCTGGGTGACTCTGGAGGCGGAGACAGGCACCTGGCCCGCGTCGACCGTCACCCCGGGTGAGCGGCTGCACCACAGGGTCGCGGTGGCGACCTGGCACCGTACCTCCGTCCGGCTCGGTCACCGGCTGGACGAACGGGCACGGCGCGCCCATGCCGACGCCGTCGTCGTGGGCGGGGACGAGTGGGCGTGCAACGTACTGATCCGCCGCCTGCCGCACACCCTGCGGGACAAGGTCGTACGCGTGGGCGGCCGGACCCCCACCGACACCGGACGCGCCCTGTTGGAGCCGCAGCTCGACGGCGTCTTCCGCGGCCGCATGGCCGCGCACGACCGGGAACTCGTGGACATCTTCATCGGCCGGCGTGCCCTGGACGGACCCATGACGGACGGGCTGGCCGCCACCGTCGCCGCCCTCCAGCGCGGCCAGGTCGCGGCCCTGCTGCTGAACCGGCCGCCAGGGTCTTCGCTGCGGCTCTGGGCGGGCTCCCGGCCCACTCAGCTCGCCCTGACCGAGGCGGAGCTGATGTCCTTCGGTGTGCGGGCCCCGCGTGAGGAACGCGCCGATGAGGCTCTCGTCCGAGCCCTCGTCGGCACCGGTGCCGAGCTGGTCGTCGTACCGGAGAGCGAGCTGAGGCTGTACGAGGGCGTGGGCGCCCTGCTGCGGTACACCGACCCGGGGACGACGTCCTGACGCCGACGTGCTGCGCCTCCCGGATCACGGGTCGCCCCTTGCGCCCGACCGCCCCGGATCGCGCCGCGCGCGGAACCTGCCGACACTGGGCTGCAGCGGCAGCGCGGCGTACGAGCGGCGGATGGGGCACATGGACAGGAGCAGGAGCGGCGCGGAGGAAACGGACGGTTCGGTCACCCCGCCCAAGACCTGGGCGGTGGGCGTGCCGGCGGTGGCCAGCCCGCTGTGGGACTTCCCGGAGCAGACGACGGTCCGCCGTACGCCGCTGACGCTGCTCAACCTCGGCCGGACCAAGGGCTTCGACTGCCCGGGCCACGCCTGGCCGGAACCGGGCCTCGCTCACCGGCACCGCAACGAGCACTGTGGGAACGGCGCCGAGCACGTGAGCGACGAGGCGACGTCGGGCGGCGAGCTCGATCACACCGCGCGGCTTCTGGATCGCACCACGACCGGGGCCGCCGGCGCCACCGCCAGGGCCCCGCGGTCCGATGGCCCATGAAAGGACCCCCGAGGACCTGGTCCGCGCGGCCCACGCCGCGGGCGTGACCGACGCCCGTCTTCTGGAGGCCGTGCGGAGCATCCCCCGGGCGGATTTCGTCCCCGCGGACGAGGTGGCATCCGCGTACCGGGACACGCCCGTTCCGCTCCCCCACGGGCAGGTGACCACCCAGCCCTCGCTGATCGCCATGATGGTCTCCGCTCTCGGCCTCACCGGGGACGAACAGGTCCTGGAGGTCGGGACCGGATACGGCTGGCAGACCGCGCTGCTGGCCCGCTTGGCCGCGTACGTCGTCAGCGTCGAGCGCTGGCCCGACCTGGTCGACGAGGCCCGCCTGCGGCTGGCCGGGCAGGGCGTCGCCAATGCCGAGGTCGTACTCGGCGACGGGACCCTCGGGATGCCGACCCGTGCCCCGTACGACGCCGTCATCGTCTGCGCGGCCTTCCCGCGAGTGCCTGGGCCGCTCGTGGATCAGCTCCGCACCGGTGGCCGGCTCGTCCAGCCGATCGGTCAGGGCGGGCAGGAGCGCGTCGAGCTGTACGAGCGGTGGGCCCACGACCTGGTGCACCGCAGGACGGTCACCGCGGCCCGGTTCGTCCGGCTGTACGGCGCCCATGGCTATGACCAGCGGTGACGCGCTCAGCGCTGATAGGTCCCGACCAGGGTGCCGGAGGCCAGCTCCCTGCCCTTCAGGGCACGGTGCACGTCCTCGGCGCCCGGGTGGCCGTGCAGCGGCAGCGGTTCGGACAGGGCGTACAGGCGGAAGAAGTAGCGGTGCGGCCCGTGCCCCGCTGGAGGCATCGGCCCTCCCCAGCCCACACGGCCGAAGCCGTTGGGCCACGGCAGGCCCCCCTGGGGCTTCTGGCCCTCCGCCGTCCCTGTGGTCCCCGGATCGATGCCGGTCACCAGCCAGTGCAGGAAGGTCGTCCCCGGCGCGTCCGGGTCCTCGCACAGGAGTACCAGCTCCGTGGCCTCGTGGGGCACCCCCGACCAGGTCAGGGGCGGTGAGATGTTCTCACCCTCCCCGCTGTACCGACGGGGGATCACCGTTTTGTCGTCGAACGCGGTGCTGCTGAGTTCAATTCCGCTCATGCGCGCCGCCATACCCGCAATGGCGGCACCGGCACCGGTCCGCACCCCAAAACCCCCGCTCGGCCGAGCCCACCCGGGCCGCCTCCGCAAGCGGGGGTGAAGATGGCAGTGTGCCGACAAGGATCCTGCTCGAGGGCCGCCCTGGCGCGGGCAAGACGACCGCCCTGCGTCGGCTCGCCGCGCTGCTGCCCGCCCACGCGGCCACCGGCTTCACCACGGAGGAGATCCGGCAGTCCGGCGCCCGCGTCGGTTTCGCCCTGGAGACCCTGGCAGGCCGACGGGAAGTGCTCGCCCATGTCGACCTGCCCGGTCCGCCACGGGTAGGGAAATACGGCGTCGACCCCGGCGTCATGGAACGACTGGCGCTGCCGTCGCTTGGGCCGGCAGCAACCGGGGCGGCAACAGGGCGGCTGGTGCTCATCGACGAGCTGGGGCGGATGGAACTGGCGTGCACGGCGTTCCGGCACGCGGTCGACGCGCTGTTCGTCGCAGAGGTCGACGTCGTCGCCACGGTCCACACGCACCGCGATCGGTTCACCGACGCCCTCAAGCGGCGCGCCGACATCGAGGTCGTCCAGCTCACTCCGGCAAACCGGGACGTCCTGCCGGGGGAGCTCGCGGCCCGGCTGCAGCAGCCCCGGACGCACGGAAGGCCTCCCTCCCACGGATGAGAGACCCGCCTCCGACCTGCTGAAAGCAGAGTCGGGGCCACAGGACGTGAAGTCGCCCGGTCGGTACGACCGGCGGCACCCACTACCAAGGGTCAGGCCGGGCCCCGACACGGCCGAGGCCGAGATCACCGTGTGCGCGGTCCTCACCATGGTCGACAACGCGGTCCGCACCGGCCGCCCGGGCCGGCGCCCGGACCTCGCGGACCAGTTGGCGGAGATCGGCCCGGCACTGCTCCTGTCGCGCTGACCGCCGCCTGGTACGGCCGGATATCGCGCCCACAGTGCCGCTATCCGAGGAACGACAGCCGGACCTGACGCTCCGGATTATCCCTGTTCGTATCCGCCAAACTCCGCAAAGACAACCTCAGGCCAACCGGATTGCGGACACACGCCAGCGCCGACGCCGCGGTCATCCACTCTCGGGGCGACAACGCCGGCTGGTCTGTCCTCCATTGGAAGCCCGACTCCGACCTTGTCTCCCGGAAAGAGACTGCGGCCAAGGAGCTCCGCCGCGTGCAGCACGGCGAAAGCCAGCCCAGGAGCCGTCGTCGGAGCGACAACGCCGTTCTTCTCATGCATCACCGCTGACCCTCGTCGTGGACAGTGACGCCCAGACCGTCGGCGACCGCCGTCAGTAGTAGTCCTCCTGCTTTCGCATGTGCCCCGTGGGCTCGATCTCCTCACGGAGGAATGTGTACACCTCCTCCTCTCCGTCGATCAGCACGGCGTAGGCAGGCGGAGTCGCTTCGTCGGGCGGCTCGGTGATGCCGAGGATGCCTCCGAGCTTGCCCTCCAGATCCGGTCTGTCGGAGGCCCGGACCACGCGCACTTCTCCGTAGAACGGAAGGGTGTCCGCCATCTTGGAGTCAGTCCTTTCTGATCACTTATGAGTGATCTCGCCGTCGAGGGACACATTGAGGTGGCTACCGTCCCTGCTGAGCCACCCCATCTTGGCCTTGCCCAGCTTGCTCAGCTGAACATCCCACTCGAACGGCTGCCCGGCGGTCCTGGACGGTCCTTTGATCCATTCATTACCGAACCGGTCGATATAACCCTTCCGAGCACCGCGGGGCAGGCCCGTACTGACCGACACTCTCTTGTCCGGGACGAAGCGGATTCGTCCCGTGTGGGGGAGCTGAGCGTCCTTGATGAGCCCCTTGACCCCGGTCCGGGGCGTGGGAACGACCTCTTCGCACTTCAGACCCAGCGGGTCGACCAGCAGCAGCGGCGCGTCGACGTAGGCATAGTGATCGGGAGCGGCGTCGAGCCCAAGCGGGTCGGGGCTGAGGTACCGGGCGACTTCCGGGTCGTAGTAGCGGAAGTAGTTGTAGTTCAGGCTCGTCTCAACGTCGGCGTACTGGCCCGGAAAGCGCAGCGGACAGATGACGGATTCCGGCTCGTCGGTCCCGGCAGGGACGTGGGTGCCCCACAGCGTGCTACGACGCTGCCACACCACCTCGCCCTCCTCGGCGACGAGCTCCATGGGGGAACCGGCGTTGTCGGTGATGACTGCGAGAAAACGCGTGGCGCTCTCGGGGCCCGTCTCCTCAGCGAGTCGCGCAAGGAAGGAGCCTCCCAGAGGGAAAGGCGAGGGTGTGTGAAGGGTCTGGGTGACCGGGCGGTGTGTGTCCGGTTCGTAGTCCCATGTGGTCACCTTGCCGTCCGGGCCCGTCTGTTCGGTCAGACGGGTGTCATCCCAAGAGAATTCGACACGGTCGGCGGGTGACCCATCGTCGGCCACACGGTACTTGGAGATGCGTCGGCCCAGCGGATCGTAGGCGTACCTCCATCTGTCGCCGCTCGGCGTGACCACCTCGGTCAGGCGATCCTCCGCGTTCCAGCCGTAGGACCATGTATGGGTTTTCCCGCTGAGGAGTTTGCACGTACGGCGGATGAGCCGGCCTTGGGTGTCGTGCTCGTACGTCGTCCGCCCTGCCCGGCGGACGATCGTGCCCTCGAACGCGCGCTCACCGGGGGAGCCGTGGCCAGGTGCCGACACCTCCCGCACTTTGCCGGTGGTGTCGTAGGCGTAGGTCTCGGTCCAGCCGTGCGCCCGTACCTCTGTGACCCTGCCCGTGCCGTCCAGGCCGAAGCGGCGTGTGCCCGAGGTCAGCTCTCGGATCTCGGTGAGATGGCCGTCGGCCCGATATGCGTACGTGCGGTGCTGAAGGAGGTGGTCCGGAACGGTCCCGGCGGTGGCGGAGGTCAGAGACTGCGCGGTCATCAGCCCGTTCGGGTTCCAGCTCTGCGTGAGCGTCACTCCCTCTCCGAACCGGCGCTCGATCTCACGACCCGCGGCGTCGTGCGAAAAGTCAAGCGAGCCCGCCACTGAGCGTAGTCGCACCGGTCGTCCGGCCGCGTCATACGTCCAGTCCGAGGCCAGGCCGGACGGTGCCACACGCCGAGTACGGCGCCCGAGAGTGTCGTACTGGAAGACCGACGTGCGATCGTTGACCGTCTCCGACAGGATCCGCCCCAGTGCGTCCCGTTCCAGAGCCACGTGAGCGTCCGCGTTGGCCGCGCGGCACAGGTTGCCATCCGGTGTGTATGCGTACGTCGTGATCTCACCGTTGTCGGTTTCCTGGGCCACGACCCTGCCGCGCGCATCACGGGTGAAGCGCAGGATCTCGCCGGCGCCGTTGGTCCTGGCGATCAGCCTGCCCGCGGCGTCAAACGCGTACGTCAGCGTGCGCCCGTTGAAATCCGTCTCCGCGATCAGCCGGCCAGCCTCGTCATAGAGGTAGGACCAGGTTCGCCCCTCGGGGTTGGTGACGCCTGTCAGACGCAACTCGGTGTCGTAGGTGAACCCGTACCGGGTGCCGTCCGATTCGGTGCGGGTTGCCGGGACGTCGAAGGGTGCGGCCGTCTGCCGGGTTGTGTTTCCAGCGAGGTCGGTGTGCGCGATCAGATTGCCTTCGGCGTCCCAGGTCCAGGATTCGCGCGTTCCGTCGGGGTACTCGTGCCACTCCGGCTTGCCCTCGACGGTCCATCCCATGCGTGTGGTGTGACCGAGCGGGTCCGTCACCGCGACGATCCGGCCGAACAAGTCGCGGCCCACGGTCGTCTCATGTCCCAGCTCGTCGCTGAGCGTGATCGGCAAACCGGCCGCGTTCGACACGATTCTCCGAGTGTGACCGAGCGCGTCTGTGACCGCGGCCAGGTGCCCCGAACGGTCGTACTCGTAGTGGGTCTCGGCACCGGTCGGGTCAGCGGTGACACGCACATTGCCGCGGTTGTCGTAGGTGTGCCGCCAGACCGCCCCGCCCGGCTCGACGACCTTTGTCGGCAGTCCGAGCGCGTTGTACTCCGCCTGCGCCTCCGCGCCATCGGGGAGGGTGAGGCCGGTGAGGTTGCCGGCGTCGTCGTACGCGTAGCGCGTGGCGTGGCCCAGTGGGTCCGTCACCGTGAGCGGCCGGGCTCCGTACTCGTCCCACTCCGTACGGGTGACATACCCGAGCGGGTCCGTCTCTTCCACCACCATCCCTTCGGCGTTGTACCGGTGGACCGAGACATGACCCTGCGAGTCCGTGTACGACGTGGTGCGGGCGGTGTCGTCGTAGGTCAGGGTGCCGGAGAGGATTCCGTCGACGCCCTCGGTGCGGACGACTCGGCCGCGGTCGTCGAAGACGTAACCGAACCAGGTGCCGTTCCGGTCGGTCCAGCGGGTGACGCGGCCCTCGGCGTCGTAGGTGAAGCGCAGGGGCTCGCCGCTGGAGTTGACGACCTCTGCGAGGTTGCCGGAAGCGTCGTAGCCGTAGCGCATCACGACCGTGCCCTCGTCGGGTGCCGTGCCCGGGTGGTAGCGGGACGGCGGCTCGTCCAGCAGGCGCAGGGCCGT
>NZ_JBFAET010000166.1:0-19758 GCF_040642095.1 Streptomyces sp. NPDC020362 | reverse complement strand
GCGATCACTGCCTCACCCGGCGCCTAACGACCTCGTGCACGGTTGGCCGTGGCTCGGCGTCCAGGTAGCTCGTTGAGCTGGGCATGATGGGGGCTGGGGCGCGTGAGTTGATCGTTGCGGAGTACCGGGTCACCGGGCTGTCGCCGACGGTGCTCGCTGAACTCGTTGCTGAGGTAGGGCCGTTGTGGCACGAACGGCATCAGGCACGTCTGACGGCTCGGCCGCGGCGGCGGGCTGTAGGAGCCGGGGCGAAGCACAAGTTCGTTTTCGTCGACCGACTGCTGGCCACACTGGTGAGTCTGCGCCATGGCACCACTCATGACGTACTGGCGTGCTGGTTCGGAGTGGACCGCTCCACCATCACCCGTGCCATCGGCGAGGTGCGGCCCCTGCTCGCGCAGCGGGGCTGTACCGTCGCGCCGGGCCTGCGGCTGGGCACCCTCGCCGAGGTCATCGACCACCTGGGTGCCGACGGTCAGACCGGGATCATCGACGGCACGGAGATCCGTGTGCGGCGCCCGGCCACGGGCCGCAAGGACCGGGACAAGTTCGTCTCCGGCAAGACCAAGCAGAACGCCGTGAAGTCCATGGTCCTCACAGATACCGAGGGGCGCGTGCTGTTCTGCTGCCCGGTCCGGCCGGGCAGCTGTGCCGACATCACCCAGGCCCGACAGCTCGGACTGGCCGAGCTCCTGGCCGACAGCCCGTTCATGGAGATCCTCGCGGACGCCGGTTACCAGGGCATGGGCGCGCAGACCGGCGGACGCGTGGTGACGCCACCACATCGCAAGTTCAAGAAGAACGCTCCCGCCTGGTACGAGGAGCGGCACGAACTACAGCGCAAGGCGCACTCCTCACTGCGCATCCGCGTCGAGCACGGCATCGCACACCTCAAAAGCTGGCGGGCTCTCGCCCGCCACCATGGCCGACGCGAACACATGAGTGACATCGTCCAAGCCGTCGCCGGACAGCTCTCACACCAGCAGATCGCCACCCTTTCCCGTGGCCTTCAAAGGTGAACACCGCCAGCTCCGCCACCCTCGACGTGCCACGGCCAACCGTGCACGAGGTCGTTAGGCTCACTACCGCAGGCGGCACGACAACCACGGAGACTGGCATGCCGCCACAGAGCGCAACCTGTTCGACTGCATGATCGGCCAGCTCTACCACTGCTTCCAGAACCACACACTGTTCGATGAGAGCACGGCCTTCCCCACTGAACTCCCGGTTGCCGCTTGACATGACAATCGTCTGAGGTGTCTACGAGCAATTGTCAAATCCTGTGGATCTGATCGCCCCCTCACTGCCGGGCGTCGATCGCATCGTCAGATGCGATGACGACGAGCCGTGTTCCGTCTCACAGACTGGCGCTTTGCCCGTTGTCGGTGGATGAGCTGCTAGCTTCCGCGTCATGGTGGACCGTGGCGACAGCACAGCCGACCGGATGCTGGTGGCCGGTGCCGAGGGTGGTGTCCTGCTGTTCGGTATCACGCCGCCGCGGCTGAGCACCACGCCCGAGCGGATCCGGGAGATCACCGCGGCCACCTTGGCGCGGTTGGACTTCCTCGATGTGGACGGTCTGGCGCTGTACGACATCGCCGATGAGAGCGACCGCAATCCGGCGGAGCGGCCTTTTCCGTATCTACCGACGATCGATCCCGCCGTGTATCACGCGGAGTACCTCGGCGGGTGGAACCGCCCCGCGGTCATCTACCGGTGCGTCGGCAAGTACACCGAGGCGGAGCTGCGGACCTGGCTGCAGATGGCCGACACCGACCGCGTGCTCTCCGTCTTCGTCGGCGCGTCCTCGAAGGGCAAGGCGGTGCGGACCGGCTTGTCCGAGGCGCAGGCCCTGCGCCTTGACGCCCGTCCGGACCTGCTGCTCGGCGGCGTCGCCATCACCGAACGCCCCGAGGAGCATCAGCGGCTGCTCGCCAAGCAGCAGGCGGGATGCGCGTACTTCATCTCGCAGGTCATCTACAACGCCGACGCGGCCAAGACCATGGTCTCCGACTACTACTACGCTTGCCGCGAGCGGCAGCTGGAACCCAAGCCCGTCCTGTTCACGCTCTCGGTGTGCGGGTCGGTGAAGACGCTGGCGTTCCTCAAGTGGCTCGGCGTGGACGTCCCACGCTGGCTGGAGAACTCTCTGCGCCACGCGGACGACACGCTGGCCGAGTCCTACCAGCACTGTCTGGCGAACGCCCGCGACTTGATTGCCTTCTGCCGCAAACTCGGCATGCCGTTCGGGTTCCTCGTGGAGAGCGTGTCGATCCGCAGGGTCGAGATCGAGGCTTCGGTCGCTCTGGCTGCCGAACTGGGCGGACTGCTGGGACGAGGCCGACCGTCCGCATGAGGCCGGTCGTGAACGCGCAGCTGCCGAGTCCTGCGATCGGGACGTAGCTCAGGCTGCTGTCATCTCCTCGCGTTCGACAAGGACGCCCTTGTCGAAGCGGGCTCCGGCCCGCACGAGGGCGACCAGGTGGGGAGCGTTGACCGCGCGCCAGCGGTCTTGCGCGGATTCGATGAGCTTGGACGTCATGGCCAGGGCGGCCGAGCGGGACCCGGCGCCGCGGGTGACCTTAGTGCGCAGCCGGACGGTGGCGAAGGTGGACTCGATGGGGTTCGTGGTGCGCAGGTGGATCCAGTGTTCGGCCGGGTAGTCGTAGAACGCTAGCAGCACGTCCTCGTCGTCGACGATCTTCGCCGCGGCCTTGGGGAACTTCGCGCCGTACTGCCGGGCGAACGCCTTAACGGCGGCCTTGGCCTGGCTTTTGTCCTCGACGTTGTAGATGTCTGCGATGGCGTTCTTCGCCGCCGGCTGCGCCGACTTCGGGAGGGCGTCGAGCACATTGGCCGTTTTGTGCACCCAGCACCTCTGCTCGCGGGTCTCGGGGAACACCTCGCGTAGCGCCTTCCAGAACCCCAGCGCGCCGTCGCCGACCGCGAGCACCGGAGCCCGCATGCCGCGCCGGGAGCAGTCACGCAGCAGGTTCGCCCACGATTCGCCAGACTCCCGGTAGCCCTCGTCCAGGGCTATCAGCTCCTTGCTGCCGTCGGCGCGGACACCGACCATGACCAGCACGCATGCCTTGGCCTCGTCCAGGCGCACCTTCAGGTGCACGCCGTCGGCCCACACGTAGACGAAGTCGGTCTTCGTCAGTCCCGTTTCTGGAACGCTTTGTGATCGTCGCTCCACTGCGCGGTCAGCCGCGACACGGTCGCCGACGACAGCCCGGCGGCCGAGCCGAGGAACTGTTCCAGTGCCGGGACGAAGTCGCCGGTGGACAGGCCGTGCAGGTACAGCAGCGGCAGCACCTCCGATATCTTCGGGGTCTTGCGGGCCCACGGCGGCAGGATCGCTGAGGAGAACCGTTTGCGCTCCCCGGTCTCGGCATCGATCCGCCGGTCGTTCACTCGCGGCGCTTTCACCTGCACCGGCCCGGCCGAGGTGGCTATCGTCCGCTCTGCGTGGAAACCGTTGCGCACGACCAGACGGCGACCACGCTCGTCACGCTGGTCGACCAGGTCAGCGAGATAGCCGTTCACCTCCGCTTCCAGCGCGGCAGCCAGCATCCGCCGGGCGCCCTCCCGGACGATCTCGTCGATCAGGAAGCCGTTCGGCGTCGTTCCGGCGGCATCAACTACGGTAAGCATGGGCGTGCCCTCCAGCCGACGCGCCAACGCCGGCCTACTCAGTGACCTTCGAATCGATCACTCGGGAGGGTGCGCCCTCACCGAGCCGATCCACAGGTTCTGAGCATTGCTCAGGTGTCTATGCGGTCACAGCACTAGCGTGTTGGTCAGCCACCTCGTGTTGACGGATCCCGGTACGGTTACTGCGAGATGAGTGCGTCGACCTGCGCCGTTGTCCAGCGCCTGGACCTTTCTGGGCGCCGACGCCGAAGGGGACCGCCTGGGCGGCGCCATGGATCCCGTGTTCTTCAGGCCAGTGCGGACCCCTTCATCGCGCGGCGGGATGGCGGTGGAGATGCCGACCAAGCAGAGTTCGGCGGACAGCTCATCGTCGACCGCGGAGGCCGCAGCCCTGGGTCGTGTCACCAACCTGGCGCACGTCGTCGATCTTGGCATGGGGGTACGTGGCCGCCGAGTTCCCGATCCTGATAGTTGGTCTCGCTGCCGAGCGCCTGGTGGCTCGCCGGATCGAGGAACGAGACCGGCCTGCCGTCCAGCTGGAACTCGGCGCCATCCGGGCTGATCGCCCCGGCGAGTGTCTTGGCCGGGGTCGACTTGCCGAATCCTTAGTTGCTGATCAGTGCCACCACTTCGCTCGCGTACACCCTGAAGTTCGCCCGCCGCAGTGCCTGGACATGCTCGTACGTCTTAATCAGCCCACGTGCTTCTAGCAGTGGCTCTGCCACTGTTCCTCCTTGTGCCGTCCGGTGCGACGTGCTTGCCCCGTAAGGTCTGGCACTGCCGTGCCTCCCTCGGAGGACCGGAGGCAGTTGTCAGCCCCAACCAGTTGACGCCGAAATTGACATCATCCACGTGAATGTCAACGACCCCCATCACGCTCCTTCGCCACCGAATGCGAGTGAGGGGCTTCCTGATCATGTGGTCGCTTCCGTGTGTAAAACAGGTCGCACGGCCGCCGCTTGACGCCAACCCGCATGGTGTGTTTTAGGTCACATCATCTGTCATCAACACTGCCACCCTCGCCCGCGTATCCCCTCGCGCAAATCACGCATGGTGAGATCGGAGGCTGTCGGATGAACGCGTGGCATGCCGGAAACGACAGGCGCCCATAGTGGGCGTCCGGATGTGGCGCGTACGACGGAAGAAGGCCGAAGACGCGTCGTTGGGCAGCGAAGAGGGGGTGCGGGCTGCCTATCGCGAGTACGGCGGCGAACTACTGGGCTTCGCCCGTAACGCGCTTGGTGACCCCCAGTTGGCGGAGGAGGTCGTGCAGGAGGTATTCCTGCGGGCCTGGCGAGCCTCGGATTCCTTCGACAGCAGGAGGGGGAGCCTGCGGACCTGGTTGTACACCATCGCCCGCAACGTGATTGTGGACGCACACCGACGGCGGGAGGTCCGGCCGGCCGTGGCCCATGCGGAGGAGGCGGGGTGGGACAAGGCGGCTGCGGGTATTGATCCGTATGACCAGTTGCTTGCGCGTATAGAGCTGCGTGAAGCGCTGGACCGTCTATGCCCCGAGCACCGACAAGTGATCATCGAGGTGTACTTCCTGGGCAGGACCTGCGCCGACCTGGCCGACGAGTTGGGCATCCCGGCTTCCAGCGCCCGCAGCCGCCTGTACCACGGCATCCGTAGGCTGCGTGGCATTCTCGACGAGAACGGATGGCTGGCACCATGAACGACTTCTGCATTGCGATCCGCGAGGAGGTCACCGAACTCCTGCTGCTGGGCAAGCCGCTGCCCGCTTCTCTCGCCCGCCATGTGGCGTCGTGCGAGGGGTGCTCAGAGGAAGCAGAAGGAGTGCGCCGGGTGGTGCGGACATTCGAGCGTGCGGACTCCCTCCGTGTCCCGTCCGCCCTCCCTGACGTCAACCGGGCATCCGCCGTTGCGCCGTCGCAGCCGCGGGGACGCATCCGGCGCCGGGTAGCGGCCGGAATCGCGTCCGTGGCGCTTGCGGCGTGCGCAGGCTTCGTGACCGTCGTGGCGACCTCAGGCAACGACACCCACACATCCGTCGCCTCGGTCCGTGTCGCACAGGACGGTGAGATGATCTCGCGGCCCTGGGGCACTGAGATCCCTGTGTCGTTGTCCGGGCTACGGGACGGCGGCACCTACCGGCTCATGACAGGCAACGCCCGTGGCGACCGGGTGCAGGCCGGCAGCGTGCAGGCGAGTGGGCAGAGCGATGCCCCAATGCGCATCCGCCTGACCACCGCCATGAGCAAAAACACCATCACCACGCTGTACGTCCAGGACGCGGACGGGCGCTTCGTCGCCCAGGCCCCAGTGGGACCGCATCGCAGTTCCTGACACGGGGCGCCATCCTGCCCCGTCCCCGACTACCCCCGAACAAGGGCCGGTTGCATGCCTGCCCCTTTCTCAGCGCACCTCACAGGTGCCCCTTATGTGGAGGTTTGTTAGTGATTTCGATCAGAAAGGCTGCGGGTGCCGGCGCGGTACTGACCGGCATCGTCGGCACGGCCCTCGGAGTGGTGAGCGTCGCCCGGGCCGAACCGTCGCACCCGGCCACCGGTCGGCACAGCGGAGTGAGGACCATCGCAGGTGACGGCACGTCGGCGTCCGTGCCGATATCGGGCCGTGACCGCGTCTACACCGCCGACCAGACATCCAACACGGTCACGGTCGTCGACCCGTCCACCAACAAGACGCTCGGAACGATCGCCCTCGGTGCCCAGCGTCTCGGCGCTGCCCTCAGCCCGCAGTACACCAACAACGTCGGCGTGCACGGTCTCGCCTTCTCCCGTGACAACAAGCGCCTAGGCGTGGTGAGTGTCACGAGCAACACCGTCGACATCATCGACACCGCCACCAACAAGGTGATCAACGAGACCGATGTCGGCCGTGCCTCGCACGAAGGCACCTTCACCGCAGACGGCAAGCAGTTCTGGGTCGCCGACCGCGGCCGGGACACCGTCACCGTCGTCGACGCGGTGCACGGCGGTGTGCTCACGAACATCAAGGTGGGCACCGGACCCTCCAAGGTCGTCATCAGCCCCGACGGCAGGACCGCGTATATCAACCACACCAGCGCGCCCGAGATCACCGCGGTCGACGTGCGTACCCACGAGGTCCTCTACACCATCAAGGGCCTCGGCGACATCTTCTCCTCCGACGAGGCGATCTCGCCCGACGGCACGGAGCTGTGGGCCCCGCACAAGCGCGCTGGCCTGACCAGCGTCATTGACCTCAAGCACCGCAAGGTCACGGCCGTACTGAAAACCGGACCGGACACCAACCACCCCAACTTCGCCAATACAAGGAAGGGTTCGTTCGCCTACCTGACCGTAGGCGGCCTCGACGAGACCCTCGTCTATCGCCGCAACCCCAGCGGCACACCCGAGCTCGTGACCCGCATCCAGGACACGGGCCACGCACCGCACGGCATCTGGCCCAGTGGAGACGGCACCCGCATGTACGTGGGCATGGAGAAGTCCGACGCCGTCGACGTCATCGACACCGCCACCAACAAAGTCATCGACACAGTCGGCGTCGGCCAGGAGCCCCAGGCCCTGGTGTACGTGCCCAACGCAGCGCCCACCGGATCCGCCGCCAACCTCGGACGCCAGGGCCTCGGCAACGCACCCCGCAACGTGTCCACCACCCTGCCCGACGGAACGGCAGGCGAGACCATGCGCCCCGATGACAAGGGCCGACAACTGGAAGCCACGGTCCGGCCCGTCAGCGGACTCGACATGATCCAACTCCAGGCCCGCGGCCTTCAGCCGACCACCACCTACCAGGCGTACGCCGTCCAGAAGGACGGCAGTAAGACCCCTCTGCTGTCCTTCACCACGGACTCCTCGGGCAATGCCCCCCAGGTCCTGGCCTTCGCCGACTTCGCCGGCGTGAGTATCTCCCTCGTCTCCGAAGGCAAGGCCACCGCACAGACACTGGCTCGGATGTCCTCCGCGGTCGCCTCCATGCACCCGGGCTCGGACAGTGCCGTCGAGGCTGCCGACCTCCTGTACTGCGACTGCTGCTGAAAGGCCTCACGCCACCATGACAAGCCCACCTCGCATTCGCTCCAGCCGGCGCGCACACCGAGCGGCGGCAGTGCTGGGAACGGCCGCGGCAGCACTCTTCCTCCTCGCTGGGCCCGCCTCGGCACACGTGCGGGTATTTTCCGACGGCGCCAAGGAGGGTAGCCCGGCCACCCTCCGGTTCAGGGTCCCCTCCGAGAAAGCAGACGCCACAACCGTCCGCGTCGACGTCACCCTTCCAAAGGGGGTCACACCCACCGATGTCCCACCGGCCTTCGGCTGGACAGGGAAGGAAATGCCGTCTCCTGAGGACGGGGCGACCCAGGTCATGTGGACAGCCACGGCGGGCCACGAGCTCAAGCCCGACGAACACCGTTACTTCGACGTACGGGTGGGGCCGCTCCCGAAGGAGGCGAGTATCGCCTTCGACGTGGCCCAGACGTACTCCGATGGGTCGGTGGTGAACTGGAACGAGCGGCAGACGGGCGCCGAGGAGCCGGACTTCCCTACGCCCGTACTCGTCCTGGACGCCGCTGCAGCGAAGGCCGAGCAAGCCCGGCACGAAGCGGCCGCGCAGCCGACGCCGACTGGCGCCGCTGCTCCCAAGCCGGCGGCGGCCACCCAGGATGAAGGGTCGGGCGCGGAGTCGTGGCTCCCGTGGACTGTGGCTGCCGCCGCCGTCCTGGGCGCAGGCGCCGTGGTCGCGGTGCGCCGCAGGACGACTCACAACAGAGCCTGAGCGGTACAGCGGTCAGGAAGATCACCATGTCAGGAGCCGAGGGGCGGGGCAGCATCCCCTGCCCCTCCGCTCCGCATTCGCTCATCCCCGCGCTCCACCGCCTACACCAGCCGATTCATTTATGCGACCGTGAATATGAGGACATGACACCATGCCCCTGTGGTCGGTAACCTTCCCCACCCACCGTCTCGTCGGCGATACCCCTGTCCACGGCACACAGACCTGGGTTTTGGAAGCCTCCTGCCCCCGTGACGCCCTCCTCCTCGCAGCCGCTCGCACGCAGTCAGAATCCGCGCGCCGCCACCGCCGCTATGCAACGGCTGACACCAGCACAGGCCACACGGCCGTCTGGCGTTCAGGGGATTTTCTCATCAATGGCCCTGTCTCAACCCCCGAGCTCAAAGGGCCACGGTAGACCTGCACATCTTCTCAAGGAACGGTTACGAAGGCGCCATCGCCAGTCCGTGACGGCCCTTCAGGGTGCTGATGGTCGACTTCCACGGGGACTATGGCCGCCGAGGGAGCTTTGGCCTCGGCACTCTTCCGCTGCCGGGCTGGGCATCCGCTGCTGGCTGAGGCCCTGGCCTTGCGGATCGGGCCGAGCGGGGGCGCACGCTGACGGGTGCTGACGGCGCCTGGCATCCGGTCAGGAAATGGGCCCACATTTTGTCGACGGTGGAAGCGGGGCCAAGTGTTCCTGGCGAGCTGACCCGAGCTCATGTCGATGCTGTCTATGCCCGACCAGACTCGGCATCGGGTACGCGGAATGCGGACCTGAGTGAGCTGCAGAACCAGTTCAGGGACCGCTGCCTGCACCGCGAGCTACCCGTTGACGCCTTCGATGCCCTCACCAGACGCCTGAACCGTGTCGACGCGACAGGGGCAGTGGCTACTCGAACGGTGAACTCGACCGGTTGACCGCCGTGGCGAGGGCGGACATCCCCCACATCGTCCGCCGGATCCGCGCGGCCAAGAAGCTCGTACGCTAACTGCCCAACGATCCAGTCGGGTTGTCCCGCCCGGCGAGGCAGCAAGCCGAGGGTCCTGTCAAGCATCGCCGAGACCAGTGATGTTCTATGGTTGCAGGTCGGCCTCTTTGCACAGCGCTTCGTCCAGCGGACGGAACTCGCCTCTCAGTCGTTCCCGACCTGGCGCGACTTGGCTCGGCTGATGGTCTTGCTGGCTGTGGTGACCGAGCGTAACGGGGAGACTCTCATGAACTGCCGGCACCGCACCGGATTTTGGAGGGCCGCGCAGTCGAGGTCGTGGTGCTCAAGCGCCGACACGGGAACAATCGCTGGACCGAGACGGTGACCTGGGAGATCGAGCCGAAGGAGCGTGAGTCGCACACGCCCGGTGGCCTCTATCTTCTGCTACTGGAGCTGACCGCCCGCAGCCGCGGGTTCTGCGGCTCGTCCGCATCTGTGTGGTTTCTCGAACACCGGCTACCAACGGAGTGACCAGGGTGAGCACTGGGCTCCGTTCGAGTTCAGCCTTCGTCATGGGGCGAATATGGAGCTGTCCCGGTGGGCAGCGACCCGGGCCGAGCCGGTGTGTGCGGATCCTCCGCCCGAGCCGGTGACGGAGAAGCCCAACACGGCCGAGAAGCTAGACGCAATCCCCGCCATCAGTGGCCCACACCCGCTCAAGATCACTTTTCAACCGGATCAAGATGAGTGTCGATGCCCGGCGCACCAAGCAGCTCGGGGGGCATCTACCGTTCTCCGCCGAGAGCAACACGGAACAGGTGCTGTTCAGGAACTACCTCAAACCGGATGAGGCTACCCGCGGGCGGGCCGAGAGGAGTGATGGCAGAAGCCCTCGCGGATGCCGAGCAAGCGGTTCTGGAACGGACATGCGGCGGCCCTCGAACGCCGCGGCGAACCCACGGTGATCCCGAAAGGTGAGTCGTCGCTGTTCGTCGCGATCCAGTGCTCCGGTACCCGGTCAACCGGGCGGTGGAGGTGGTCGATCAAATGAGCCGTGAACCGGATCAACCAATTCCGGGCAGTCGCCACGAGGCCACGACAAGCGGGCCTGCGTCTACCTTGGCAACGCCAACCTCGCAGCCGTCCTCATCTGACTACGCACCTGATCCGAGAAGCAGCCCTTAACTCGGGGCCGAATGCCGCCTTGAAGTGGAACGTGTTGTGTGCGATGTCGATGAAGTCGTGCACGAAGCCCAACATGTCCCGGGCCTGCTGGAGTTCGTCTCAGGGTATGTTGGTGTCTGAAGCCATTCGAGCCCTCTCGCTTGCGGCGCGGTGAGGCCTGCCTCCGCGTACGACATGTATCCGACGGGCCGGAACGTTCACCACGCGCGGTCCCTTTTCTAAAACGTTCACCAACTGCGTCGAACCTTTGCTGCCTCCTGCCTCGTGTTGCAGGCATGACATCGCTTCGTACCGGTCTGCTGTCCCGTGGCATCACCGCACGCCGCCCCGTCCACCGCACCGTCGTTGCGTCCGCTCTGGTCCTGTGCGGCGTGGCGGGCTTGGCTGCCTGTGGCAAGACCATCCAGATCGGCGACGCCAGTCCGAGTACGGCTTCCTCGGCGCCCGCGGCGACGCCCTCGCCGGACGCGTCGCCGAGCGGGAACACGAGGAACAGCGCGCTGCAGGTCGTCGACACCTCGGCGCAGGAAGCCGGCCAGACCGGTAATGGCGGCACCGTCGTTGGCGCCGCGCTTCAGGAGGCTCCGCCCCGCTGGATCCAGATGTCGGCGGTGACAACGCCGACGCTCGGCTCACCGCAACTGATCAATATCAACCAGGCGACGCTGTACCGCTTCGATGAGGACACCGCCCAGCCGTCACGGTCGAACTGCAATGACGCCTGCGCCACGAAATGGCCGCCCGTGACCATCCAGAACGGCGGCAAGGTCTACTTGGCCGGGGTGAAGCACAACCAAGTCGGGGCCGTCCGCCGCCAGGACGGCCAGATTCAGATCACGGTTGGCGGGTGGCCCGTGTACCGCTTCTCTGGCGACGCCAAGCCGGGCGACCTCAACGGCCAAGGCGTCGGGGGGACGTGGTTCGCCGTGGGGCCCACAGGCGAGAGGATCACGCAGTAGCGCGTCCTCGTGTCATTTCGGATGTCAAAAGTCACGGTTGTGTCTCCAAGCGGTGCGTAGTGAACCCCGCCGTGGCCGGACTCCGTGTCAAGAGTGAAATCGCTTCGCAATCTCCGCAGCGAGCAATCATCTATCCCTCGGGGGGTTCTCTCGATGTTCCGTGCACGTGCCGTGTTTGCTTCTTGTGCCGCACTGGGTGTTCTACTGCTGTCGGCCTGTAGTCACGATGAAGGAAAGGCTGACTCCAGCCAGTCGTCCTCTTCCGCTGCCGCCGGGGCTGGCCTTGCTTTCCGGTCCGGCACAGCGAGCCAGAACAACGTCGGCGCCAATACCGGCGACTTCGCTGCTGGTGCCGCACCCGCGGCCGCGGCGAAGAAGCCGGTGGCCCGTAACTGGGTGCAATTGTCGGCCGGTAAGGCGGGTGCGCTGAATCCGGTGGTGAAAAACGGGGCAGGGTTCACTCTGTACCGGTTCGACAAGGACACCGCGAATCCATCGAAGTCAAACTGCTTCGGTGATTGCGCGACCACCTGGCCGCCTTACCTGGTCGCCAAGGGCGGGCGGGTCTTCCTGGACGGAGTGCCGAAGTCGTCGGTCGGCTTCATCCAGCGGGACGGTGCCTTCCAGGTGACCATCGGTGGCTGGCCGGTCTACCTCTTCAGCAAGGACCTGAAGCCGGGCGACACCAACGGACAGGGCGTGGGCGGCACCTGGTTCGGAGTCACTCCCGATGGCCAGAAGGCAGGCAGCACCGGCGGCGGTCAGACAGGGACTTCTGCCAGCCCGACGTCCCCTCCGGCGACCTCCGCCACCTTCTTCAACAGCCCGAACTTCGGTGACCCCTCCCAGGGCGTGGCCGGCCCGGGCTGTATGGCCGTCCGTTTCTCAGGGGCGCTGCAGATCAGTGGCTTCGCCAAGATCTGGGAGGGCGACAACTGCACGGGCAAGTCGGTGATCGTCGACAAGAGCGTGGCTGACCTCTCCAGCATCGGTCTCAGCCAGGTCAAGTCCATCCGCTTCTTCAACTGAGGCCCTACGGTCAACGGCTCACTCCAGGGTGAGCGGGACAGGGCTGTCGTCCTTACCCCCCACCCTGGAGCATCCGTCGCCAGAGAGGTGCCCCCCGATGCACTCGTCACGCCAGTCGCCGTGGGTATTCGCCGGCCTCACGGTTCTGGTCATGCTCCTGATGGCCAACTGCACCCAGGCCAAGCACAAGTTGTCTGCCTTCTCCAACCCAGTGGTCCCCGGCCTGTGGACACCGGACCGGATGGCGGAGGCGGAGAGTATCGACGACCCGGTGGCGAACAACTTGGGTGGGGACGCCGGAGTCTCGGACCCTGAGCCCAAAGCGGTACCCGCGGTGTCCGAGAAGACGCCGTACCGTGACAACGCGGCAGTTATCGGAAAGCTCTTCTTCGATACCCCTGACGGACCTCGTGTCTGCTCCGGGTCAGCGGTCACGGACCCCGCCCGTCCCGGTGCGTCCAGTCTGGTGTGGACAGCGGGCCACTGTGTGCACGCGGGGGCCAACGGCACATGGTTCCGCCACATAGTCTTCGTGCCGTCATACAACAACGAGGGACTGGAGGGTGCGGCAAGAGGCAACGCGAGCCAGGGGCAGGTCGCGCCGTTCGGTACATGGTGGGCGGACTATGCCGAAACATCTTCCCAGTGGATCGAACAGGGCGGCCCGTCCGGAGGCGCCGGCGCAGCGTTCGACTTCGCCGTACTGCACGTGCGCAGGCCGGACAGCGGCGCGACTTCCCTGCAGGAGACGATCGGGCAGGCGGCGCCCGTGTGGTTTGACGCGCCTTCGGCGACACGGATCCCGGCAATCAAGGCGTGGGGCTACCCGGCCGCGTCACCGTTCGATGGCGAACGGATGTTCTCCTGTCAGGATCGACCGGGGCGGCTGTCGGTCAACGCCGACCAGCCCACGCTCTACCGGATCGGATGCACCATGACCGGCGGCTCCTCGGGCGGTGGCTGGTTCGCCGAGAACGCTGACGGCGCGCTCGCCCTAGTCAGTGACACCTCCATTGGCCCGGCCGACAACGCTTGGCTTGCGGGGCCACACCTGGGAGCGGGTGCCAAAAGGGTCTACAGCTTCGTCAGCGACCGGTTCTCCTCCGGCGGGAAGTGAGATGTGCGATGGACGCTCTGGCAGCAGTACCGCATCGTCGTGACTGACTGGCTGGCCGAGGTCGCCGAGCCGGACTGGTTTCGGCACTGTGCCACCCGCGCTCAGGACTCACCATTCGGCACCGTCAACTTCAGCCGTCGGCGTAGGAGTCGGACCCGATGACCATGGAGGCGCTGCCCAGGTCACTGACGAGCGGATCGGACCGCGACTGCCGGGTGCCATCCACCAGAACAGTGACGGCGCCTTCGAGGTTCTCGTGCTCATCCGCGACTCGGAGAAGGCCCACGAACCTCCTACGGCACCGCTGTGCGAGGTGGTGACTGATCGTCCGCGATGTGCTGGTTCCGAACGCGGGCCGTGCGTGGCCGGTTCGGTCTGGACGAAGTCCGACTATCTGATCCGCGAGGGCAGTCCGGCTTACGACCCGGCTGCCTGACGATCTGCCGCGGTGCCCCTCTCCCCACTCACACCAGAGCGTGAGGGGACGGAGAGGAAGCCGTGGCTGGCCGTCCAGACAGCCAGGACGACGACAGCCCTGGTGGTCTCAAGCCGGCGGGGCTGTCCGGGACTGCACGGAGGACCTGGCGCACCACAGAATCGCATGCTCGTTCGGCAGAACCGACTCGGACCTGGACATGGACGTGGCGCAGCGTCGGGAGAGGGGAAGCAAGTGATGGACGCGATCACAAGCCTGACTAACGAAGAGCGCGCGGAGCTCTCGAGGAAGAACGCGGAGCAGAACAAGCGGTCGGAGAACAACCGGCGATGACCATGGCGCCGATGGGCGAATGTACGTCCGACACGTGTTTTCGCCGGTCAGTGACACCGCGAGCGGGATGCCCTGCCTGTCGGTGAGAACGTGGTGTTTACTGCCCGGCCGGGCAGGCTGCGAACGCCTTTTTGGCCCCGTCGGGCCGCCCGCACGGGGGAGGAGGCGATCACCGCCAGCGACCAGTCCAACTTGTTCTACGACCGCAGCTCTCACAGCAGCACCACGTGCAATCGATCCCACAGTTCGGGCACGGCCCCCCGGCGACAGCATGCGGTGACCATCCGTTCCCTGTAGCCGCAAGACCGTCGACCAGGTGCAGTCCGGTGAGATCGGCAAGCCGGAGATCGACGAGGAGTGGGTGACCGTCCCCGGCGGCCCCACCGGATCGGTGCAGACCCGCATCGTCCGGCCTGCCGGCGCCGAGGGCGCGCTGCCGGTGATCATCTACATCCACGGTGCCGGATGGGTGTTCGGCAACGCCCACACCCACGACCGGCTGGTGCGCGAACTGGCGGTCGGCACCGGTGCCGCGGTCGTCTTCCCCGAGTACGACCTTTCCCCCGAGGCCCGGTACCCGGTCGCCGTCGAGCAGAACTACACCGTCGCCCGCTGGGTGGTCACCGACGGCGCCGCCAAGAAACCTCGACTCCACCCGCATCGCCGTGGCCGGCGACTCCGTGGGCGGCAACATGGCCGCCGCCCTGACGCTCATGGCGAAGGAGCGCGGGGATGTGCCGCTGGTGCAGCAGGTGCTCTTCTACCCGGTCACCGACGCGAGCTTCGACACCGGCTCCTACCACCAGTTCGCCGAGGGCTACTTCCTGCGCCGGGACGCCATGAAGTGGTTCTGGGACCAGTACACCACCGACGCCGGGCAACGCGCCGAGATCACCGCCTCACCGCTGCGCGCCATTCCCGAACAGCTCGAAGGCCTGCCCCCGGCCCTGATCATCACGGCCGAGGCCGACGTGCTGCGCGACGAGGGCGAGGCGTACGCCGACAAGCTCCGCCAGGCCGGCGTCCCGGTGACCGCGGTGCGCTACCAGGGCATCATCCACGATTTCGTCATGCTCAACACCCTGCGCGGCACCCACGCCGCCGAGGCCGCCATCACCCAGGCCGTCACCGTCCTGCGCAACGCCCTGGGCGCCAACTGACCAGGCAGCACACCCAGCCCTGATCCGCCCGCATCGGGAAAGCCTTCGACGACAGGACACGGTGCCCCACGTCCGCTTCTCCTGCACCGGCCGGCATCCGCTCGTCCGGGCAAGTCTTGCAAGATCACGACCACCGGGCATCGCGCGCCGCCACGTGCTCATTCCATGCAGCTCTGTCCCGCCTTCGCCAACAACCAAGAAACTAGTGCCCCAACAGGCAACGTTCGCCCCGTCGCGACGCCCGGCACGCCCTCTCGCCGCACCGGCCGAAAGCCCAAGTACATCCAGTACGAGGACTTCCGGCCGGCACGCCGAGAGCACGCACCGGACGCCGCTCCTTCACGGGCAAACGTTGCCTGCCGGGGCACTAGGGCGCCGACCGAAGCCCTGCCATTGACGACGCAGCACGACGAAGCAGGTCAAGAAGGCTGTCCGGACATGCGGAGATTGATATGGCAGCAGATATTCGCTATCAGTTACTCGGCCACACGCGAGCGTGTCTCGGGTAATCGGAGCTCGGCGTCGGACCGCCGCAACAGCAGGCCGTGCTCGTCTGCCTGCTCCTGCGAGCGAGCTGTGCCGTCTCGGTCGACGGGGTCGTCGAGACCGTTTGGGGCGCGGCGGCACCGGACACCGCGGTCTCCTCCGTGCGCACCTACGCCTGGCGTCTTCGCAACTCCTTGGGTGAGCGGCAGGAGGGGGAACGGGCCAAAACAGCAGCGCGCCCGGCTGGACGCGATACGGCTCGCGCTCGTCGAGGAGCGCTTAGAGGTCCTAACAAAGGCGTTGGACGTGGCGGTGTGTGATGAGGCAGGTGGCGAGGCCGAGGAAGGCTTCGTGAATGTCGTCGCGTCGTTCCCAGCGGATCCGCAGGCGGCGGAATCCGTGCAGCCAGGCGATCGTGCGCTCGACCACCCAGCGGAATGTGCCCAGGCCGGTGCCGTGCGGCTGGCCTCGTTCGGCGATCACCGGGAGGATCCCGCGCTGCCGCAGGAGCCGGCGGTACTTGTCGTGGTCGTAGCCGCGGTCGGCGAAGAGCATGTCGGGCCGCCTGCGCGGCCGGCCGACGACTCCGGCCACGGCCGGGATCTTGTCCAACAGCGGCAGCAGTTGCGTAACGTCGTTGCGGTTTCCGCCGGTCAGCGACACCGCGAGCGGGATGCCCTGCCCGTCGGTGATGATGTGGTGCTTGCTGCCCGGGCGTGCGCGGTCGACCGGGCTGGGTCCGCTTTTGGGCCCCTGCGTGCGGCCCGGACGTGGGAGGAGTCGATCACCGCCCGGGACCAGTCCAGCTGCTTCTTCGACCGCAGCTTGTTCAGCAGCAACTGGTGGAGCTGTTCCCAGACACCGGCCTGGTTCCAGGCCGCGAGGCGGCGCCAGCAGGTCATGCCCGAGCCGAAGCCGAGCTCCTGGGGCAGGTACTCCCACTGGATGCCGGTGTGCAGGACGAACAGGATCCCGCACAGGGCCTGCCGATCGGGCACCCGCGGCCGTCCTTCCACCTGCTTCGGCGGCGGCTCGGGCAGCAACGGCTCGATGAGCGACCACAGTTCGTCCGACACGATCCACGGCCGCGACTGACGCTTCCTCATGACCACATCAACGAATGATCAAGCCGACAGTCACATGATCAACCCGCTTTTGTTGGAGCCAGTTAGGCTGGCCATCCACTTCGAACCGACCCCGGCCTGGGCGCGGGCATGGCTGCGCCACCGTCGTGGCCCGACTGATCGAACCTGACGTCCCATCAAAATCTGACGGAGACGTACTGTTTGCCCTGCTCATTCTCTACGACGACGGACTTGAGATTCTCCAGCGCTATGGAGGCGGACCCGTTGAGGTGGGAACCCCCGCTCTTCGTCCCTGCGGCGTTTAAGGAAGTCACCCAACTGCCCGCGTTCTGCCGTTCGCCTCCCTTTGCGACGACCACCAGACGGCAGTGTTCACCGGCCGGCACTCCGCTGACGGTGGCGTTCAGCCGGATCCAGCCGGTCGCCGGAGTGACCCGCACCGTCATCTTCGCCCCGGTGCGCGCGTCCGCAGCCGAGGCGACCTGGACGTCGGTTCCCGGTTGTGTGGGCGTGGCCGACGCAACCGGGGGGCGGGCCACGCCGTAGGACGAGGCATGGCCGGCTGCCGCATAGCCCCCGAGGAACAGGATTGCGGCGGACGCCACCGCCCCCAGCCCGGCCGTGAGCAGTCGCCGTCGTCGGGCTGCGGCCTGTTCGTCGCGGGCCTGCCGCAGCGTGCGCCGGAGCATCATCTCCCCGCCCTCGGGCGGTCCCACCAGAAAGGCCTCCGGCGGCACCTCGCCCAGTACTGCCTCGATCTCCCGTAACTCCGCCACCTCTGTCCGGCACGCCTCACACCGGGCGTTGTGTTCCTCGACCTCTGTGTTCTCCTCCGTGGCGAGCGTGCCCAGCACATATGCGCCCAGTCGTTCGCTGTCCAAGTGGTTCGTGGTCACGCCACCGCCTCCCCGGTTTCGACCCCGTTGCCGGATGTTCTGGTATACAGCTTGCGCAGTGCCTTGAGGGCGTGATGAGTCCGTGACTTAACCGTACCCTCCGGGATTCCCAGCAAGCCGGCCGCTTCGGATGCGGTGCGTCCGCGGTAGTAGACCTCGACCAGGACGGCACGGTGCTCGGGGGTGAGCTGCTCGAGTGCGTCCATGAGCACCACGGAGGTGACGACCATGTCGGCGTGGTCCGGCTGGGCCACGACCGTCGACTCAGTCTCGGCGACTTCGTTCGGCCGCGCCGCCTTGGCGCGGAACCGGTCGGTGACGATGTTGCGGGTCACCGTGAACAGCCAGGCGCGCAGCGACCCCTGGGGATCGGTGATGACCTCAGGATGGCGCCAAGCCCGGATCAGTGTTTCCTGGACCACGTCCTCGGCAGCCATTCGGTCTCCGGTCAACCGGGTCGCGTATGCCAGCAGGGCCTTGCCGTGCTCGGCATACAGGATATGAATCAGAGCCTCGTGACTCTCAGCCCCTTGGGCACGAGACCGTAAGAACGCCATCCGCCCGCTCCATCTCCATCGACTGACACATGTCACACGGAGACCGGGAGGCCGAGCGTTCAACGGTGCACTGCGACACACATCACAGCGTGTCGGTGGCGACCTGAACGGTGCCCCACTGCGGGCGGCTGAAGTCTGCCTCTTTGGGCTTCCGACTGCATGTGTTCGATGCAACCACACAGGCCGGGCGGTTATGAGAGGTACGGGTGCGAGAGCCGGCCTCGCGCTGTACGGCCCGGAAGGTGATGGGCTCGCCGCGCTTGCTCAAGGTGCGGATCGCCTTCGCTGCGGCCGCCGTCGTGGCCTGGGCTTTCGGCTTCCACAGCTGTACTCGGTCATCATCCACCCAGAACTGCTGGGCTCAGACCATGCTCAGGGTCTCAACCGCCCGCGGCCGCCGCAGTCAAGATGGTGCGTCCGGGCAGTCGTCACGTGTCCGCTCGGCGTGCCTGGTGCTGGCCTGCTCGCCGCGCGGCAGCGGACAATCCTCAATGCGGAGCCCGTAGCGGTCGAAGCGGAGCCGAGCGGTAGCCACGCGCTTGCCATTCCGGCACCGCGGCGGCGGCCAAAGCGTTGAAAGCCGCAAGCGCAGTGCCCGGCGGTCATCTCCAGCCGTGAGCGCCAGCCGGTTCTCGTTTCTCGTGGAGCCGCTCCGGCGCCCCATCCAGCAGACGCCGCGGGCGCCCGTCGGTGGCACGGCGTTCCCGGAACTCACCGGGCACGCAATGGCCAAAGGGCCGGGACCGGTCAACTCCTGCCCCAGCACACACTTGCCGTCAATACGGACCCGCACTGCGGCTGCGGCTCGGCGGTCCGAAAGCCCTTTCATGAACCGAGCACCGAGATGACGGCCAACCGGTGTGGCGGCCAGGCCGGTTGCCCGTGTCCGCGGGAGCAGACTGTGTGAACCGGAACCTCGCATGGAACCGTGGACGTAGTGACGTTCCGGTCGCCTCGCGCTCGTGTCCCTGCACACCGAACGACGGCGTCGTCCCGCGGCCGCGCGATTACCACGAGACGACCGGCTCGTGCGCGAACGGTGTCCTCGGCGGGACACCGGTCCGCTGACAGGATTGCACGGTCGACCCGGCGGTGGGGTGTGGGGGCCCACGGTGGGGGTTTTGTCGACGTGGGTGGAAAAGCGGTTTTTTTGGCTGATATAAGTGGGTTTCAACAATAAGGCGGACAG
>NZ_JBFAET010000165.1:6734-19977 GCF_040642095.1 Streptomyces sp. NPDC020362 | reverse complement strand
GCGGGGGGGCCGGGGTGGGTTGGGGGGCCCCGTGTGGGTTGTGGGGCCCGCGGGTGCTGGGGGGCCCGCGCCCCCCGCGTCGCTCAGGTGCGCTGTGCCGCCTGCTCGGGTTGTGCTGTTCCGTGGGGTGTGCCGACTACGCGGGCCGGGCCGACTACGCGGGCTGGGCCGCCGGTGGCAGCAGTGCGCGCAGGGGCGCGGTGTCGGGGTGGTCGGCCAGCGCCGCGTCCACGGCCGCCTCCAGCACGGCCTCGGGGCCGTCGTCCGGCGTGTTCTGCGAGGCCCAGCCGGGCAGGCGGACGGACGCCGGGCGCGACCAGGAGAACTCCCAGTGCAGCAGCGAACGGGAGCTGAACTCGGCCAGCACCATCGTCCGCAGGGCATCACCCATCCGCGGCCGTACGAACTCGCGGAAGGCCCGGCCCTTCGCCGCGGCGGCCTGCTCGGACAGCGGCAGCCGCTCCGCCAGCTGCCACAGCCGGCCGCCGTCGATCACCTCCAGCAGCGCGGCCAGGGTCGGCGGCTGCCCGGTGTAGTCGGCCAGTGCCCGGTGCAGCGGGGTGTGCACGGAGGACAGCCCCTCGGTCATGGTGGCGTCCAGCAGCTCCTCCCAGGCACCGGTGCGCGGGAAGGCGAGGACCTCGTCGGTGAGGACGGCGTCCTCCAGCACGGCCAGGGTGCGCCGCGGGTCGGTGAGCAGGGCGAGCGCCGCGCTCCTGGCCTCCTCGGTGCGCCCGTCGGAGGGCAGCGCCTCGATCCGGCGCACCCGCTCGGCGATCGGCGGATGGGAGTCGTACGGCGAGCCGGGCTCGGTCGGCAGCTCGCCGCGCAGCTCGACCAGCTCCTCGTCACGGGCGGACAGCAGCCGGCCGAAGCCGCCGAAGAACTCGCCCCGCGGCGGCAGCAGCCGGGCCGGCAGGCCGAGGGTGGCGTAGGAGTCGAGGTAGAAGTCGTGGGAGGTGGCCAGCACCGGGATCTCGCGCAGCGCGGAGGCGGTCGCGTCTCGGCCGGCGATGCGGGCGGCGGCCAGGTCGGCGGCGTACTCCTGAGCGCGGGCCGTGGAGAGCGAGGCCCGCAGGTAGAGCTTGCCGTACGCGGTGTAGATCGCCGCCATCGTCCGGTACGTCGCCCCGGCCCCACCGGTGTTGACTGTCTTGGCCTTCTTGCCCTTGGCGACCCGCTTGGCGGAGGCCGCCTCCTGGCGGGCGCGCTCGGCGGCCACCTTGCCGTCCGCCTTTTCGTGGAACTGCCCGATCACACCGCCGATCTGCGCCCGGCCGCGCACCACGAGCGCGGACAGCCGGGTGTCGCCGCCGGTGAAGTGGCCGTACTCGTGGGCGAGCACGGCACGCAGCTGTGCCTCGGTCAGACCCGTCAGCAGCGGCACACCGAGGTAGAGGCGGCGCGGGCCGGGCAGCAGGCCGAGCAGCCGTGACCGCTCGCTGACGGCCGCGTTGACGTCGGCGGTGAGCACGATCCGGCCGGGGGCGCGGGTGCCCGTGGCCGCCGCGAGGTCCCGGACCAGGGACCACAGCCGGGGTTCGTCGGCCTCGGTGACCGCGACGCCGGCCGGCTCCTCGCCCCTGGGCGTGCGCAGCATGAACATGCCCCGTACGACGGGGATGGCGAGCAGCACCGAGACGATGGCGAGCTTCACGGCGACCGGGCCGTGCCCCCAGGTGAACACCGCGATGTCGAGACCGGCCAGCGCCCCCAGCAGCACGAGGCTCAGCAGGTAGAAGCCGAACAGCAGAACAAGAGCGCGCAGTGCGCGCAGAGTTGCGCCCATCGGGCAGATCCCCCCACAGGATCCGGAGAAGCGGACATGGCGAACACCGCGAAGCGGAGCTGCCGGTGAGTGTGGGGGGACTCGAAGCAGACTCGGAGCAATGCAGAGCACTGCAGAGCGAGAGCGCCGGGCGGACTCGGCAAAGCGTGAGCAAACTCGGAGCACGCGGAGTATGCCCTACCGCAGGTGAGCAGGGCAATCTCATTTTCCGCGGGGCAACGGAAGCCGACCGGGGTCGGCCTGACGGCCGGTCAGCCGGGCAGGCTCGCCGGGCTGCCGCCGTGCGCCTCGTAACCCGCCACCGCCAGCGCGCGGTAGAGGGCGAACTCGGCGGCCGGGTCGGCGGACAGGGTCCAGGGCAGCGCGCCGACATGCCCGTCGACGTGGGTCAGCTGGTCCATGGCCTCCGCCCAGCGCTCGGCGCGGACCAGGAAGAAGACCAGCAGATGGCGGACGTGGGCGAGCATCGGGTCGTCGGGGTGGGCCGAGTGTACTGCGTGCAGCGCGCCGTGCACCGCCTTGGTGACGACCTCGCTCCGGTAGAGGCTCGCCACCAGGTTCACCTCGGGGAGGTGCTCGAAGACCGCGAAGAGCGGCAGCGCGGCGAGCAGCGAGCCCTCGGGGGCGCGGGCCGCCGCGGCCTCGGCGAACGCGTACGCCTGTTCACGCGAACCGTGCCACTTCTCGCACCAGTAGTGCAGCGCGGCCAGGTGCGCCCCCATGTGGTGCGGGGCGCGGTCCAGGATGCTCAGCCACAGCTTCTCGAACTCCGGCTGCGGATAGGCAAGGCCCCGGGCGATGGACAGCTCGACGAGGTACGGCACCGGGTCGCCGGGGGCCAGCAGGGCAGCCTGCCCGCACGCCCCCCGCGCCTCCTCCATGATGATCCGGAACTCTTCAGTGCCCGGCGTGGACGTCCGCCACGCCTGCTGCACCAGGAACTCCGCGTGCACCGCCGCGCCGCCCGCGTCCTTGGGCTGCTCGGCCCGCCACACCCTGAGCCACTGTCCGCCCGGTATCTCGTGCACCCCGCCCGGCCGCTGCCGCAGCTCCAGCGCCGCCGCGCCGGCGAAGGCCTGCACCCGCTGCCAGCGGGCCTCGCCCTCGGCCTCGGTGCCGGCCAGCAGCTGGGCGGCCGCGCGGTAGTCCTGGGTGCGCTGCACCAGGTCGAGGACGCCCAGCAGATCCCGGTCGGGGCCGGGCATCCGCACGTCCAGCTCCTCCTGGCGCACGAAGCCGTAGCGCGCCGGATCGGCGGCGTCCGGGTGGCCCGCGGGAACCCGCCCGACCGCCCCGCGACTGCGCCGCAGGAGCGGGAGCAGCACGAAGCTCAGCAGGACCAGGGCCATGAGCAGCCAGAGAATCGCCATGTCTCCAGCGAACCAGACACCGCCGACAATTGGCCAACCTCGTCCGCCGCGCCTGTGGAAAACTCGTCCCGACGCCAGGATGAGCCTGCCGGGCGCCACCATCCGGTCAGGAGCATTACGCTCGGTGGACATGAGCGACAGGCAGATCAGTCAGCACTTCGAGACCCTCGCGATCCATGCGGGCAACACCGCGGATCCCCTCACCGGCGCGGTCGTCCCGCCGATCTACCAGGTCTCGACCTACAAGCAGGACGGCGTCGGCGGCCTGCGCGGCGGCTATGAGTACAGCCGCAGCGCCAACCCGACCAGGACCGCCCTGGAGGAGAACCTCGCCGCGCTGGAGGGCGGCCGCCGCGGCCTCGCCTTCGCGTCCGGCCTGGCGGCCGAGGACACCCTGCTGCGCACGCTGCTCAGCCCCGGCGACCACGTGGTGATCCCGAACGACGCCTATGGCGGAACCTTCCGCCTCTTCGCCAAGGTCGTGTCCCGGTGGGGCGTGGAGTGGTCGGTGGCCAACACCAGCGACCCGTCCGCCGTGCGGGCCGCGATCACCCCGAAGACCAAGGCCGTGTGGGTGGAGACTCCCTCCAACCCGCTGCTCGGCATCACCGACATCGCCGCCGTCGCCCAGGTCGCGCACGACGCGGGTGCCAAGCTCGTCGTCGACAACACCTTCGCCACCCCCTACCTGCAGCAGCCGCTGTCGCTCGGGGCGGACGTCGTCGTGCACTCCCTGACCAAGTACATGGGCGGCCACTCCGACGTGGTCGGCGGTGCGCTGATCGTCTCCGACCAGGCGCTGGGCGAGGAGCTGGCCTACCACCAGAACGCGATGGGCGCCGTCGCCGGCCCCTTCGACTCCTGGCTGGTGCTGCGCGGCACCAAGACCCTCGCGGTGCGCATGGACCGGCACAGCGCGAACGCCACCAAGGTCGCCGACATGCTGACCCGGCACCCGCGCGTGACGAGCGTCCTGTACCCGGGGCTGCCCGAGCACCCGGGCCACGAGACCGCCGCCAAGCAGATGAAGGCGTTCGGCGGCATGGTGTCCTTCCGGGTCGACGGCGGCGAGGAGGCCGCCGTCGAGGTGTGCAACCGCGCCAAGGTGTTCACGCTCGGCGAGTCGCTCGGCGGTGTCGAGTCGCTCATCGAGCACCCCGGCCGGATGACGCACGCCTCCGCGGCCGGCTCCGCCCTGGAGGTCCCGGCCGACCTGGTGCGCCTGTCCGTGGGCATCGAGAATGTCGACGACCTGCTGGAGGACCTGCAGCGGGCCCTCGGCTGACGGTCCGCGTCACCAGCCGGAGATCGGTGGAGTCGTCTGCGACGGCGGCTCCACCCACGGGTGGACCTGTACGGCCCACACGGCGAACGCCACGGCCGCGGCGCACAGCAGCAGCCACAGCAGGCGGCGGACGGCGCGCCTGCGCCGCAGCAGCCGGTTGCCGCGGCGGACGGCCTCGCCATAGACGTCCGGCGGCACGGGCACCGGCACCTGGTCCATGAGCCGCCGCGCCGCGGCCTCCCGCTCGGGCCGGTTCACCGGGGCCCGCCCGGACGCCGTCGCCTCATGACGGCGCCACCTTCGCACCGCCCATCGCGCGCGGGGCGGCCGTGCGCGAGGGATGCAGCAGGGTGGCCGTCGCACGGTCGCAGATGGTGTGCACGCGCTCGGCGGGCAGGCCCAGCAGGGCCGCCGCCTGCTCCTCGGCGACCCCCTCGTACAACCGCAGCACCAGGATCAGCCGCTCCTGCGGTGCCAGGGCGGCGAGCGGGTTGTGCGGGTGGGGCCGGGCGCGGCCGAAGGCGCCGTACTGGTGCCAGGTCCCGTGCGCGAAGCGCGTGGCCAGGTACTGGCGGGCGCGGTCGTACGGATCCTCGCCGCGCAGCCGGTCCCAGCAGGCGTAGGTGTGGGCGAGGGCCAGCATCAGCAGCCTTCGCGCACGCGGGTTGGCGTCCGGTGCCTCGGCGGTGAGCAGCGTGGCGGCATGCAGCAGTCGTCCGGCCGCGCCCGCCACGAACGCCTCGAACTCCCGGGCCCGGCGGGCATCGCGGGATGCCTGCCGATCACGCACCGCGCCTCCCCCCTGAGGGGGCCCTGTCCGGCACGGGGCGGATGAACCGCGTACGACGCAGGACCCGGTCTCATATGAGGCCAGCGGCGGCCCAAGGTCAAGAGTTCGGACCGCACCCGTGCGGCGGGTGCCTCAGGCGGTCGGCGGCTGCTCCGGGGACGGCACACCCTGGACGGACATCCGGGCGGAGAGCGCGCTGTTGAAGCGCGTCAGGAGCGTGCAGAACTGCTCGCGCTCCTCCGGCGCCCAGTCGTCGGTCAGCTCGGCCATCAACTGACGCCGCGAGGAGCGCACTTCCTCCAGCCGCGAGACGCCGCGCGGCGACAGCTGGAGCACCACCGCCCGCCCGTCCTCCGGGTGCGAGGTGCGCTTGACGAGCCCGGTGTCGACCAGTGGAGCCACCTGCCGCGTGACCGTGGACGAGTCGATCCCCATGCTCGCGGCGAGCGCCTTGACGCCCATCGGACCCTCGTTGTCGAGACGGTTGAGCAGCAGGTACGCGGCGCGGTCCATGGAGTTGCGCACCTGCCCGACCCCGCCGAGCCGGGTCTGTTCCGCACGGCGGGCGAACACCGCCACCTCGTGCTGGAGGGTGTCGAGAAGACCGGTGTCACCGACGGTCGTCATGTCCATCGACATTTCAGGTGTTGTGGGCATGGCCGGAGGCTCGCTTCATGAAGGCTGCTGGGTTGGGGGACAGGGTACGCGGCCCGGGGGCGGACCGTACCGGCGCTGCGCAAACCGGTCTCGGAGGTTGGTCACACCCTTCGTGTGCGACCGTGAACTGCGAGACTTGAGTCATGAGCTACGGCACGGCCGACTCCTTGCACTCCGTCACCCTCGACGATGTGCGCGGAGCCCAGAAGATGCTCTCGGGCGTGGCGCGGGTGACCGCGATGGAGGGCAGCCGGCACCTGTCCCAGCTGATCGGCGCGCCGGTGCACCTCAAGTGCGAGAACCTGCAGCGGACGGGCTCGTTCAAGCTGCGCGGCGCCTATGTCCGCATCGCCGGGCTGCTGCCGGAGGAACGTGCCGCCGGGGTGGTCGCAGCGAGCGCCGGGAACCACGCGCAGGGCGTGGCGCTGGCCTCCTCCCTGCTGGGTGTGCACGCCACCGTGTTCATGCCGCAGGGCGCCCCGCTGCCGAAGATCAGCGCCACCCGGGACTACGGCGCCGAGGTGCGCCTGCACGGCCAGGTGGTCGACGAGACGCTGGCCGCCGCCCAGGAGTACGCGGCCGAGACGGGCGCGGTGTTCATCCACCCCTTCGACCACCCGGACGTCATCGCAGGTCAGGGCACGGTCGGCCTGGAGATCCTGGAGCAGTGCCCGGAGGTGCGCACGATCGTCGTCGGCATCGGCGGCGGCGGGCTCGCGGCCGGGATCGCGGTCGCGGTGAAGGCGCTGCGGCCGAAGGTCAGGATCGTGGGGGTGCAGGCGGAGGGCGCCGCGGCCTATCCGCCCTCGCTCGCGGCCGGCCGTCCGACGGCGGTGCAGAACCCGGCGACCATGGCCGACGGCATCAAGGTGGGCCTGCCGGGCCTGGTGCCGTTCGGGATCGTCCGCGAGCTGGTGGACGAGGTCCGCACGGTCAGCGAGGACCAGCTGTCCGCCGCGCTGCTGCTGTGCCTGGAGCGGGCCAAGCTGGTCGTCGAGCCGGCCGGGGCGAGCCCGGTGGCGGCCCTGCTCGGCGATCCCGGCGCCTTCCCCGGCCCGGTCGTCGCCGTGCTGTCCGGCGGCAATGTCGATCCGGTGCTGCTCCAGCGGGTGCTGCGGCACGGTATGGCCGCGCAGGGCCGCTACCTGGCGGTCCGGCTGCGGCTGACGGACCGGCCGGGCGCCCTCGCCACGCTCCTCGGGGTGTTGTCCGTGGTCGACGCCAACGTCCTCGACGTGAGCCACGTACGAACCGATCCCCGGCTCGGGCTCACGGAGGCGGAGGTGGAGCTGCACCTCGAGACGAAGGGACCGGCGCACTGCGCCGAGGTCGGCCAGGCCCTGCGCGAGGCGGGCTACACGGTCATCGCCTGAGGCACGGGTTCGGCCGCGGTCATCGACCGGGGCACGGGCCCGGGCGGGGGTTTCGGGCCCGGTCGGGTCATCGGCCCGGGGCCCGGGCGAGGCTCGAAGCGGCGGTGTCATTCGGGTGGGGAAACCCATTGAGGAACGCGATACATCGCGTTATGGTGTGTCGCGTGGCCGCCGCTCCGCCGGATCGCAGGCGGAAAACCGCAAGTGGAAACCGCAAGTGGAAACCGCAGGTGAAAATCTGCGGGAGGCCACCGGGCGCGCAAACCTACTCCCTTCCGAAGAATCCCGACGACGTGGAGACTCACATGCCAGGCGCCATCTATGCCGAAGGCCTGGTGAAGACCTTCGGCGACGTAAAGGCACTGGACGGCGTCGACCTCGATGTCCCCGAGGGCACGGTCCTCGGCCTGCTCGGGCCGAACGGCGCCGGCAAGACGACGACGGTCCGCTGTCTGACCACCCTGCTGCGCCCCGACCGCGGCAAGGCCGTAGTCGCGGGCGTGGACGTGATCGGGCATCCCGACACCGTCCGCCGCTCCATAGGCCTGTCCGGCCAGTTCGCGGCGGTCGACGAATACCTCACCGGCCGGGAGAACCTCCAGATGGTCGGGCAGCTCTACCAGATGAAGGCCAAGGCGGCCAAGCAGCGCGCGGCCGACCTGCTGGAACAGTTCAGCCTCGCGGACGCCGCCGACCGCCCCGCCAAGACCTACTCCGGAGGCATGCGCCGCCGGCTCGACCTCGCCGCCGCTCTCGTGGTCTCACCGCCGGTGATGTTCATGGACGAGCCGACGACCGGCCTCGACCCGCGCAACCGCCAGCAGCTGTGGGAGGTCATCAAGCAGCTCGTCTCCGGCGGTACGACCCTGCTGCTCACCACGCAGTACCTCGAAGAGGCCGACCACCTCGCCCACGACATCGCGGTCGTCGACCACGGACGTGTCATCGCCAAGGGCACCTCCGACCAGCTCAAGGCCCGCACCGGCGGCGAGCGCGTCGAGGTCGTGGTGCACGAACGCGAGCACATACGGACCGCCGCCGAAGTCCTGCAGGGCTTCGGCAAGGGCGAGACCACCGTCGAGGAGCACACCCGCAAGCTCACCGTCCCCGTCAGCGGCGGCGCCAAGCTGCTCGCCGAGGTCATCCGGGAGCTGGACAGCCGTGGGATCGAGATAGACGACATCGGGCTGCGCCGCCCGACCCTCGACGACGTCTTCCTGTCCCTGACCGGACACGTGGCCGAGGCCGCCGAACAGGGTCCGACGAACGGCAAGGAGGCGGTGAAGTGAGTGCCGTCACCGGCAGCGCGCCCACCGCCGCCCCCGGCAACTCCAGCGGCCGGCCCGTCCGCGACTCACTGATCGTTGCAAAACGCAATCTGATCCGTATGTCCCGGATCCCGAATTCTGTTCGCTCGCATCGGCCGGGTTTCATCTCGCCGCGCATCCAAGACCCGCAGCCCCATGCCGTGAAGGAGCAGGTGAAGTGAGCGCTGTGAACGACTCCCTGGTCGTCGCCCGCCGGAACTTGATCCGCATGGGCAGAATTCCCGAAGTGCTCATTTTCGGGCTGATCCAGCCCATCATGTTCGTGGTGCTGTTCACCTACGTCTTCGGCGGCTCGATCCAGGTCGGCTCGTCCACCTCGACCCACGCCTACCGCGAGTTCCTGATGGCCGGCATCTTCGCCCAGACCGTCACGTTCGCCACGGCGGGCGCGGGCGCGGGCATCGCCGACGACATGCACAAGGGACTCATCGACCGCTTCCGGTCCCTGCCCATGGCGCGCGGTGCGGTCCTGACCGGGCGCACTCTCGCCGACCTGGTCCAGACGGCGCTCACCCTCGTCGTCCTGGCGATCGTCGCCCTGATCGTCGGCTGGCGTGCGCACGAGAACCTGGGCAAGGTGCTCGCCGGATTCGGCGTCCTCCTGTTCCTCGGGTACGCGTTCTCGTGGATCGGCGCGCTCATCGGGCTGACCGTGCGCACTCCGGAAGCGGCGACTTCGGGCGGCCTGATCTGGCTGTTTCCGCTGACCTTCATCTCGAACGCGTTCGTGGACGCGAACAAGATGCCGTCCTTCCTGCGGCACATCGCGGAGTGGAACCCGTTCAGCGCCACCGTCCAGGCCTCCCGAGAACTGTTCGGCAACCTCCCCCCGGGCTTCCGGGCCCCCGACGCCTGGCCCATGCAGCACCCCGTGTGGGCCTCGCTGATCTGGTCGGTCGTGATCATCCTGATCTTCCGCACGCTCGCGGTCCGCAAGTACCGCAGGGCTGCCGGATGATGCCTCCGCAGGATCCTGATTTCCAAGGGCGGCCAGGTTACGGTCGGCCTGACTAGGCCCCTGACCGGGGCAAACGACTCGCTCCGAAGCCCCCTCCAAGAGGGAGGGGGCTTTTTCGTACGCCTGTACCGCTCGTTCCGGCTCACATCCCCGCTCAGAACTCCCAACGCATTCCCCGGACGCCTCACGCGCTCGCTGCTCGTGGACCTGTTGCGTAGGCCAGCGGCGGCGCGATCGCCCGTACGTCCGCCTGCTCCGCCACCCACAGGCCGATGTACAGCGCGGCGGTCGCCTCCAGCAGTCCGGCGCGGTCGAGGCCACCCCCGGCCACCGGCTCGCAGCCCATGTCCCGCACCAGCTTGCGTGCCAGCGCGAGTGCCGCCTCGTCGTCCCCGCAGATCGGAACGGTCAGGGGCTGACCGTCGAAGACCGGCGGGGTCATCCGCCACACGTCCTCGTGACAGAGGTTGAACGCCTTGACGACGTGCGCGCCCGGTGTCGCCGCAGCCAGTCGGCGCGCCGCCGAGGGGCCGCCTTCCGTCAGCAGCCGGAAGCCGGGCCCGACCGGATTGGCGCAGTCCAACAGGGCTTTGCCCGTCAGCTCCGCCCGCAGCTCCTTGACGACGTCCGCTCCCGCGCCATACGGCAGCGCGGCCAGCACCACCTCGCCGAAGCCGGCCGCCGCCTGCAGACTCCCGTGCCCCGCACCGTCCCCGATGCGCGTCGCGAGCCGTTGGGCCTTCTGTTCGTCCCGTCCTCCGACGAACACCTCGTGACTGGCCCGCACCCACTGCGTGGCCAGCGCGTCCGCCATGTTCCCCGTTCCCAGCACACCGATCTTCATCGATCCGCCCCTCTCCGCATCTGCTCCCACCGCTTTCGGGACGACACTAGGAAACCCGTCAGGCACCATTTGGTACGTGACGCCCGACGCCTACCTCGCCGACTGCCGCGCCCGCCTCGCCTTCGACCTTCTCTCCAACACCTGGAACGCCGTGCTGATCTGGGGCCTGCGGGACGGTCCCCGGCGCCCCGGCGAACTGCGCGAGCACATCGGTGGCATCAGCCCCAAGGTCCTGACCGAGACACTGCGACGGCTGGAGTTCAACGGGCTGGTGGCACGGAACGCCTTTGCCGAGGCGCCGCCCCGCGTCGAGTACGAACTCACCGATCTGGGGCGGACGTTGCTCGGCCCGATCGACGCATTCGGCGCGTGGGCCTTCGAGCACGGCGATGAGGTCATGGCCGCCCAGGAACGCAAGGGTGGGTGAGGTCCCAGCCGGTGACCTCCCCTGCACGCGATGATGCACTTTCATCGGGATGGGTTCGAGCGCCGCCGGCAGATCGGCGCGCAGCCCGGAATGACGAACGCTTCGTGGATGTCGTCGCGGACCTCCCAGCGGATCCGCAGACGGCGGAACCAGTGCAAGTGGGCGAACGCGCGCTCGACAACTTGGCGTTGATTGCCCAGCCCGGAGCCCTGCCCGGTGTCTCGCCGGGCAACCAGCGGCTTCACGCCGAGCTTCCACACCAGGCGACGGTACTTGTCGCGGTCGTATCCGCGGTCATCGAGGATGACGTCTGGTCGGCGCCGTGGACGGCCGCGCTTGCCCCGCACGGGCGGAACGGCTTCGAGGGGCGGGATGAGCCGGGTGACGTCGTTGCGGTTCCCGCCAGTCGGCGTGACGGCGAGCGGGATGTCAGTGGCGTCGGTGTCACCAGCCGCCAAGTGGTCCGGACCCTGGAGAGCCGCCGGCGCTGAGGCGTTCCCGGCGGCTGGTGGGCGTCGTCGAGTTACTCGCGGACCTGGGTGTTCACTGCGGGATGTGCGTCACCGCCGGCTGCGCCCAGGCCCGCGAGCAGGCGCAGCCCGTCCTCGGCGGGGCTGCCGGGGGCCGCGGACAGTACGAGCAACTCCGTGCCTGATTCGTCCGGCAGCGCGAAGTTCTCCTGGTGCAGGTCCAGCAGTCCGATCAGCGGGTGCCGGTACGCCTTGCGTCCATGGGTGCGGGCGCGCACGTCCGCGCGGGCCCAGAGGCGGCGGAAACGCTCGCTGCCCATCGCCAGCTCGCCGATGAGTGAGGCCAGACGGGGGTCCTCGGGGTATTTGCCGGCGGCCAGGCGCAGGTGCCCCACCACGTCGAGGGTGCAATTCTCCCAGTCCGCGTAAAGGCCGCGCTCGGCCTCCTCGAGGAAGATGTGCCGGGCGGTGTTCAGGCCCGGCATCGGCCGGCCGAAGAGGAGCCCGGCGAGGCGGTTCCCGGCGAGCACGTCCAGGCGGTGGTCCATGATCAGCGCCGGTGCGTCGGCGACCAGGTCGAGGACGCGCAGCAGTTCCGGCCGGACCCGCCCGCCCGGCGCCTTCGCGCGGCGGCGCTGCCGGGCGAGCCGGTCAAGGTGCCCGCGTTCGGTCTCGTCGAGGCCGAGGACGCGGGCGAGCGCGTCGAGGACCTGCTCGGAGGGCTGGGTCGCGCGGCCCTGCTCCAGGCGTACGTAGTAGTCGACGCTGACGCCGGACAGGTGCGCGACCTCTTCGCGGCGCAGCCCTTCGACCCGGCGGCGGCTGTCGGTGGGGATGCCGACGGCCGCCGGGTCGACCCGGGAACGCCGGGTCCGCAGGAAGCCCGCAAGATCGTCCATGCCCCCAGTATCGCCTCGGTGGAGCCCGTGAAGGTGGCCCTGCCGGTACCAGGAAGTCCCGTCCGACGGAAGAGGAGCCCCTGAACGCCGGGCTCCGCAGCGTCCAGGATCGAAGGCACCCGATCCCAAGGAGTTCCCATGAAGACGCTGATCGTCTACGCCCACCCGGAGCCGAAGTCGCTCAACAGCTCACTGAAGGACCTCGCGGTGTCCACGTTGGAGAGCGCCGGGCACGAGGTACGGGTGAGCGATCTGTACGCGATGAACTGGAAGGCGGTCGTGGACGCCGCGGACTACGGCCCCGACGCCTCAAGTCCGCTGAAGGTCGCCCGGGACTCGGGCCGGGCCTTCGACGCCGGGACGCTCACCCCGGACGTCCGCGCCGAGCAGGAGAAGCTGCTGTGGGCCGACACGATCATCTTCCAGTTCCCGCTGTGGTGGTACACGATGCCCGCGATCCTCAAAGGCTGGGTGGACCGGGTGTTCACCTTCCACTTCGCGTACGGCGTCGGCGAGCACAGCGACACCAGGTACGGCGAGCGCTTCGGCGAAGGCACCCTCGCGGGCAGGAAGGCTCTGCTGTCGGTGACCGCCGGCGGCCCGGAGTCGCATTACGCCGCTCGCGGGATCAACGGCCCCATCGACGATCTGCTGTTCCCGATCCACCACGGGATCCTCTACTACCCGGGCATCGAGGTGCTGCCGCCGTTCGTGCTGTACGGCACCGACCGGATGACCGGCGAGGACTACCCGGACGTCGCCAAGGCTTGGGAGCAGCGCCTGCTCACCCTGGAGTCGACCGAGCCGATCGCGTTCCGGCGCCAGAACTTCGGCGACTACGAGATCCCCTCGCTGCATCTGAAGGAGGGACTGGAGCCCGCGGGCCGCACGGGTTTCGGGCTGCACGTGCGCGGCTGACCGCAGGCGATGGACAGGACGAGCTGGGGCGCGAACCCGAGGAGCAGCCCGAGGGCCGTGGCGGCGGCCGACGCGGCCAGCTGCCTGCTCTCCGCCCTGGGCACCCCTGCTCCGCAGCCCGAGCCCGAGCCCGAG
>NZ_JBFAET010000165.1:0-6638 GCF_040642095.1 Streptomyces sp. NPDC020362 | reverse complement strand
GTACCTCGCCCATAGATGCGGGTGAAACCCGTCAAGATGCTGTTTTCCGGGAGGTATTGCTTCCTGTGAACCGCTGCGAAGACGACGCTGGAGGGGGGATTGCACCCGCGACACGGACTGGAACGCGCAATGACTTTCCCAAGCTTCGTTGAAGCTGCAACTCCACGACTTGTTAGGTAAGGCTGGCCTGCCTTACGTTCTGTGCGCTTCCTGTGCGCGTCAGACCGGAGTCCCCATGTCCAGTGGCAACATCGCCCTGCTCGGAGCCATTGCAGGCTTCACCATCTACCTCGGCCTCCCCCTCGGCCGCCTCCGTACACCCACACCGCGACTCAAGGCCGGCCTGAACGCCGTTGCCATCGGCATCCTGATCTTCCTCGTCTGGGACGTGCTGGCCCACGCCTGGGAGCCCATCGACGAGGCGCTCGGCAAGCACACCTGGGGAACGGTGGCGTCCGGGGGCTTCACCCTGGTCGCCGGCCTGACCATCGGACTCGCCGGGCTCGTCCACTACGACGGCTGGATCGCTCGCCGCCGCGAGGCCGCCGCCCGGGCCACGGGCCCCGGCGCCGCCGCCTCCGCCGAACTGGCGCCGAAGACCCGCAGCCAGGCGGGCTCGCTCGCGCTGATGATCGCCACCGGCATCGGCCTGCACAACTTCGCCGAGGGCCTGGCCATCGGCAACTCCGCCGCCCAGGGCGAACTCTCCCTCGCCCTCCTGCTGATCATCGGATTCGGACTGCACAACGCCACCGAGGGCTTCGGCATCGTCGCCCCCTTGGCCGCCGAGGGCGAACGCCCGTCCTGGCCCACTCTGGTGTGGCTGGGCCTGATCGGTGGTGGCCCCACCTTCCTCGGCACCCTCGTCGGCCGGCACGTGGTCAACGACACCCTGTCGATCGCCTTCCTCGGCCTCGCCGCCGGCTCGATCCTCTACGTCGTCATCGAGCTGCTGGCCGTAGCCCGCAAGACCGGCCTCAAGACCCTCACCACCTGGTGCATCCTCCTCGGCCTCCTGCTCGGCTTCGCCACTGACGCCGTCGTCACAGCCGCAGGCGCCTGAGCCGGGGTCGTGCAATCGGGCACGAAGCAGCCCGCGGAACGATCCGCAGCCTCGACTGTGACCTGGGAAAGTCTCGGAACGGAAGCTCGGGCTCGGTCCTGATCGTCGTCTTCCGCACCCTGGCGGTCCGCCGGTACCGCTCGGTGACCGCCTGACCGCCCGCCCGCACGACGGCGCCCCCGGTGTCACATGGACGCCGGGGGCGCGTTGCGCATCTGGGGGCCGGGCTCAGCCCGAGTAGGGGTCGGCCTTCAGGATCCGCACCGAGGCCCTCTTGCCGTTCGGCAGCTCGTACTCCGCGTCCTCGCCGACCTTGTGGCCGATGACACCGGCGCCGAGCGGCGACTGCGGCGAGTACGTCTCGATGTCGGCGCTCGCGTACTCGCGGGAGGCGAGCAGGAACGTCAGGGTGTCGTCGACGTCACCGTCGAAGGCGATCGTCACGACCATGCCCGGCGCGACGGTACCGTCCGCGGAGGCCGGAGCCTCGCCCACCTGGGCGTTCTCCAGGAGCTGGGTCAGCTGGCGCACACGGAGCTCCTGCTTGCCCTGCTCCTCCTTGGCCGCGTGGTACCCGCCGTTCTCGCGCAGGTCGCCCTCCTCACGCGCGGCGGCGATCTTGGCGGCGATCTCCGTGCGCGCAGGACCAGTAAGGTACTCAAGCTCAACCCTGAGCTTGTTGTACGCCTCCTGGGTCAGCCAGGTGACGTTCTCGCTGGTCTGGGTCACAGGGTGCTCCTCGTCGGTACTGGGGATACAAATCATCGCCCTACCCAGAAGCATGTTCCCTCTTGGAAGGGCGAAACCACGAGCCTAACAATTCCCCGGCCAAAGGGGGAGGACATAAGCCATCAGAATCTCATCAACGCAGGTCAGGGCCTACGCATTCCGAGTGACAGTGGGCGGTGTCCGGCACCGGCGGGCGGGTTCGGCGGTGGGTCAGCCCGCGTGACAGCCGAGCAGCTCGGCGGTCGTGCCCTTGGCTGTCGTACGGAGCGTGACGACCTTGTCGATGCGCGTGGCCGAACCGGTGAAACGGAAGTCCGCCCGGCCCACCTCGGCACCGTCGGCGCTCTGTGAGCGCAGGGTGCAGTAGCCGGAGGCGCCCGCGTCCTTGTGGACCTCCAGATGCACCCGGACCGCGTCGTCGGACGCGTCGAAGGTGATCACCTGGGCGCTGATCTCGTTCTCCGCCACATAGTGGTAGCCGAAGTAGCCGACGAGGGCGAGCAGGGCCGTGCCGAGCACCGTCCCGGCGATCCTGAGCTTCCGGTCGGCGCGCTCGTCCGAGGAGCGGCCGTAGCGGCCCTCGGGCAGCCGCGTGCTCGCCGTACTCATGCTCGTCCTCCCGGCAGGGTCGGGACCGAGTCCCGAAAACGGGCCCCGGGGCGGGACCCCGGAATTATTCGCCCCCCGATTCGGTCACTATAGAAGCCTGCCGCCCGCCACCCGACCACCGCCCCTCAAGGGACGCCCCTTCGGGGCGGCACCTGTTTGACCGCACCCGAAGAGACCGGGGCGCCGACATACCGAGGATTGAGTCTTGACTGAGCAGCTGCGACTGATGGCCGTTCACGCGCACCCCGACGACGAGTCGAGCAAGGGCGCGGCCACCATGGCGAAGTACGTGTCCGAGGGGGTGGACGTGCTGGTGGTGACCTGCACCGGCGGAGAGCGCGGGTCCATCCTCAATCCCAAGCTGCAGGGCGACAAGTACATCGAGGAGCACATCCACGAGGTACGCAAGAAGGAAATGGACGAGGCCCGCGAGATTCTCGGCGTGGGCCAGGAGTGGCTCGGCTTCGTCGACTCCGGCCTGCCCGAGGGCGACCCGCTGCCGCCGCTGCCCGAGGGCTGTTTCGCCCTGGAGGACGTCGACAAGGCAGCCGGTGAGCTGGTGCGGAAGATCCGCGACTTCCGCCCGCAGGTGATCACCACCTACGACGAGAACGGCGGCTACCCGCACCCCGACCACATCATGACCCACAAGATCTCGATGGTGGCGTTCGAGGGCGCGGCGGACACCGAGAAGTACCCGGAGAGCGAGTTCGGCACGGCCTACCAGCCGCAGAAGCTCTACTACAACCAGGGCTTCAACCGTCCGCGCACCGAGGCCCTGCACAACGCGATGCTGGAGCGCGGCCTGGAGTCGCCGTACGGGGAGTGGCTCAAGCGCTGGGACGAGTTCGAGCGCACCGAGCGCACGCTGACCACGCACATCCCGTGCGCGGACTACTTCGAGATCCGTGACAAGGCGCTGATCGCGCACGCCACGCAGATCGACCCCGACGGCGGCTGGTTCAAGGTTCCGATGGAGCTGCAGAAGGAGGTCTGGCCGACGGAGGAGTACGAGCTGGCGAAGTCGCTCGTCGATACCTCCCTCCCCGAGGACGACCTCTTCGCGGGCATCCGCGACAATGCCTGACATGAGTGCAAGCGTGAGCCTGGCAGTGACGCATCTCGTCCCCCTCGCCAAGGAGGTCGACGAGAACAAGGTCACCCCCGGCGTCCTCGGCTTCATCGTCTTCGCGGTGATGGCCCTGGCCGTGTGGGGCCTGATGAAGTCGATGAGCAAGCACATGCAGAAGGTCGACTTCAAGGAGGCCCCGTCCGGGGAGGAGGCGGCAGCCTCCGGCCGGGGCGAGCCGCAGCAGGGCTGAGACGCCGGGCGACGACGCCGCTCTGCACCTCCCCCGCTGCCGTGAAGGCGTGGGGGACCTCAGGGGCGCCGTCGTGCCCGGCCGCCCCCGCGGCGGGGACCGGCCGGCTCATGGCCGTGCCGGCACCTCCACCCCCATCACCTCCCGGGCGTGGCGGTCCGGGGTCATGTGCAGGCGCCAGGCCTGCCAGCCCGTCTCCAGGCTCACGCCCCGCTCCAGCAGCAGGGCGTAGGCCGGTATCCACTCGCCGAGCTTCTCGTCGCGCAGCGGATGCGCGGCGCGGGACAGCTGGGCCAGTTCCTCCTGGGAGACAGCCGTGCCCACCTCGACCCCGCCCGGTGCCGCGTACGGAAGCAGGGTGCAGCGCAGGAAGCGCGCCCAGTCCTCGCCGCGGCGGTCGCCGAAGGACGTGAACAGGGTCAGCGCCTCGTCGCACAGGGACAGTGCCTGCTGCATCCGGGCGTTGCCCGCGTCCACCACCGCCAGCTCCAGGCAGGTCCAGGCCTCGCCGTGGGCGACGCCGATGCGCTGGAAGTCGGCGCGGGCGTCCACGAGCAGCTGGCGGGCGAAGCCCGAGTTGCGCAGCGAGCCGGTCTGCGCGGCGCGCTGGTCGCGGGTGGCCCGGGCCGAGTGGTGGCGGGCGCAGGCGAGGCCGTAGACGTCGCGCATCCGGGAGAACATCTGCCGGGAGCGTTCCAGGTCGCGGACCGCCTGGGCCAGCTCGCCGGTCTCCTCCAGGGCCTGGCCGAGGTAGTACAGCGTCCAGGCCTCGCCGCGCGCGTCCTCGTTCTCGCGGTGCCGGGCCGCCGCCTGGCGCAGGGCGTCGACGGCGGGGGAGGCGTCGCCGTCGACCAGTCGCGCCCGGGCCAGCTGGGTCAGTGCCCAGGCCTCCCCGCGGGCGTCGTGGGTGCGGCCGTAGCGTTCCAGGGCCGCCCGCAGCTCGGTCTGGGCGCGCGGTACGTCGCCCAGGCGCAGCGCCAGCTGCCCGAGCTGGAAGTGGGCCCAGGCCTCCCCGTGCAGGGAGCCGCCCTCGCGGTGCAGGACCAGGGAGCCGGTGAGCAGGTCCAGGGCCTCGGACAGGCGGCCGCGGTCACGCTGGACCGCGGCCAGCGCGTGCATCGTCCAGGCCCGGTCCGTCGCCAGCTCCTCGGCCGCCTGCAGGTCCAGGGCCTCCTGGAGCCTTGCCGCCGCCTCGGTGAGACTGCCCTGGTGGTGCAGGGTGATCCCGAGGGAGCACAGCGCACGGGCCGCGCCCGCGTCGTGGTGGGCCTCCCGGTAGAGGTCCACCACGGAGGCGAGGGTGGCGCGCGCCTTGTCCAGCTCGCCCAGCTGGCGGGCCGCGATGCCGGTGCGCCACTGCACCGAGCGCACCAGCAGGCCCTGGTCCACGGCCTGGGCGAGCTCGCTGATCTCGCCGAGCCGGTACAGGTCGCCGCGCAGCAGGCAGTAGTCGCACAGCGCGCCCAGCAGGTTCTGCACGGCCGCCTGGTTCACGCCCTCGGCCTGGCGCAGGGCCGCCGTGATGAAGCTCGACTCGTCGTCCAGCCAGCGCAGCGCCTCGTCCAGCGAGGTGAAGCCGTGCGGGCCGAACCGGTCCGAACGCGTCGACATGTTGCCGTCGACCAGCCGCAGCACCGAGTCGGCCAGCTCCGCGTAGTTCACGATGAGCCGCTCCTGCGCGGCCGTGCGCTCGGCCGGCTCCTCCTCGTCCAGCAGACGGCCCTGGGCGAAGGCCCGCACCACGTCGTGCAGCCGGTAGCGGCTGCCGCGCACATGGTCGATCAGTCCGGCCTGCGCGAGAGCGACCAGATGCCGGGTGGCCTCCGGCTCGTCGGTGGCCAGCAGGGCGGCGGCCGCCGCCGCGCCGAGCGAGGCCCGGCCGGCCAGCGCGAGTCTCCTCAGCAGCCGGCGCGTGGTCTCGGGCTGGTCGGTGTAGCGCAGCCACAGTGCCCGCTCCACCGGTTCCACCGGGCCGTACGCGCCCAGGTCCGTGGCCAGCTGCCGGGGCGAGCGCGGGCCCAGCGCCGAGCCGACGACGCGCAGGGTCAGCGGCAGCCCCCCGCACAACTCCCGGATCAGGTGGGCGGATTCGGCGTCGTACGGCCCCGAGGCGTCCTCGGCGGCCGTCTTCAGCAGTTCCTCGGCGCCCGCCGCGTCCAGTGCCTGCACCGGCAGGTGGTGCACCCACGCCGGCAGGTCCCCGGGCAGCTCCAGGGGGGTGCGGGCGGTGACCAGGACCAGGCTGTCGGAGCGCTCCGGCACCAGGGCGCGCACCTGCTCCGGGTCCGAGGCGTCGTCCAGCACGATCGTCACCGGCAGACCGGTCAGATGCCGGTGGTACAGCTCGCCGAGCCGCTTGACCTGCTGGTCGGGGGAGGAGCGCTCACGGAACAGCAGCTGCTCACGGGGTGCGCCGAGCCGGTTGAGCAGATGCAGCAGGGCGTCCCGGGTGGGCAGGGGCGGCCCCTCCCGGCTGTCGCCGCGCAGGTCCACGACGACGGCGCCCCGGAAGTGGTCCCTCAGCTCGTGCGCCGCGCGGACCGCGAGCGTCGTACGGCCCGAGCCGGGTTCCCCGTGCAGGACGACCACCGTGGGCCGGGTCTCGGTGGCCGCGCGGGCCGCCTGCGCCCACTGCCTGAGCCGCGCCAGCTCCTGACGGCGCCCGGCGAACGGGCCGTCCGGCTCCGGCAGTTGGCCGAACGACTGCTCCAGCACCGTACGCCTGCGGGCCGCCGCGCTCCGGTCCGAGCCGCGCAGCGACGGGCCGCCCTGCTGCTTCGGGCCCGTGGAGGCGCTGAGCACCCGCTGCTGGTCGAGGAACGGACGGATGCCGCGCACCTCCAGCGCGGTCAGCCACTGCAGCCGCAGCTGCTCGGGGCCGCCGGGCTGGCCGGCCGCCCCCGCGCGGTGGTGGG
>NZ_JBFAET010000164.1:12989-20092 GCF_040642095.1 Streptomyces sp. NPDC020362 | reverse complement strand
CGAGCTCGGCCTCCCGCTTGTCCTCGTCCAGGGCACTGAGGTCGATCTGTGCCCAGGGCACCTTGACCTGGCTGTGCACCAGCTGCACGGGCGCGGGGCGGGGACCGCGGCAAGATCGCGCTGCGGTCCGGTGAGCGCGCGCAGGGCCAGCAGGTCGGCACCTCCGGGGCTGTCGAGGAGGCGCCGGGTGGCGGCGCTGCGCCGGATCCAGCGCAGCCGTGGAGGGAGCCACAGCACCAGTACGAAGGCCACGGGGAGGACGATCAGCGCGAGTGCGGTCAGGTACGCCACCTGGCCCACGAGGTGCTGCAGTGACTGTCCGGCGTCGGAGAGACCGTTGCCGGCGCCGGCGGCGAACTGGAGCGGCTTCTTCAGGGAGCCCCCGATGAGCGGCACTTTCGAAGCCGCGTCGGCGGCGTCGTCGAGGCCGGTCGCGAGGTCGTCGCCCGCGCCCTGTGCCTTCCGCCCCGGCTCGGCCAGCAACATGAGCGCGTCGTGGACGGTCAGGGCGAACTTCACCGCGGCCGCCATCAGGGCCACGGCGATCAGGTCCGCGAGCACCTGACGGATCCGACGAGGCGGGGTCTGGGCGTAGAGGCGCATGGGTGTGCTCCTGCTCCGGCGATGGCATCGGAGATGACCGACTCCGGCCGGATGAGGTGTGCAGGTCGTGGCGTGGGGCTCGGCCGGTCGTCCGACGGTACGGGGGACTCGGCTCTTCCACCGGACTCCACGGGCGCATGTCCTCGACACGGTGCCGGGGTGGCGTAGTGGTGCGGTGGGTGCGCGGCGAAGCGGTCAGGTGGAGCGCGGGCGGACCGGCGGACCTGGAACCGGCACGGCAGCGCCGGCCCGCACCCGCCCCCTGCGACCGTCAGCAGGGCCGTGGGCCACCGCACGGGACGACGGGCCGAGGCGGCCGCGCCGTTTGTCCTTCCCGGGTGTGGTCTGCCGGCGGCGGGTGGGTCGGGCTCGGCCCTCTGACGCGTCGACACGACTGAGCGGCACCGGACGACCGAGCGCCACCGGAGAACGCGGTTCGGTCCGCGCTGTGGGTCTCGGGCTCAGGCGTGCTTCTCGAATCGGCTCGGTACGGGGAAGTAGACGTCGAGGAAGGACCTCAGGAGACGGTTGCATCGGTCGTAGTCCGCTTCCGTCGAGCAGGTGTCGTTGAGACAGAACACCTTCTTGTCGCGCTTCAGCAGCAACTGGTCGAGTCGATTCGCCGAGTTCGGCAACGACACGTCGATGTAGGCGTAGGAGAGTTCCGAGGGCAGAGCCCGCTGTGTGTGGAACGCGTAGTAGTGGTAGAGAGACGATGTCACGGCCAGGTCGTCCGGCCCGCGGAACCGGGTACTGGCCGTCACCTGGTGCTGTTCGGGAAAGTCGGTCTCGATCTCGTCGAGAACGCTGCGCCGCAGGGGGTGCGGGACATGGCGCATCTTCTGTACCAGCAGCCTGCCGAAGCGTTCCTGGACGATGGCCCTGTTGTTCTTGCCCGCGAGGGAGACCGGCGCGTCCTGAATGGCGCGGGGGCCGAGCGGAACCAGGGCCGGCGAGGGGAAGAACTTGCTCAGGCCGTTGGCGAGGAAGAAGTCCTCGGGAAGGACCTCACTCCCGAGGAAGACGTCGTCGTTGAAGTAGAGGAAGTGTTCGGACAGGCCGTTGATGTGGTGGAGCTGACTCTCGATCGCATGTGAATTGAACGTGGGGAGGTATTCCTGCCGACTGAAAATGTCGCGGTGGCTGACCACCTGGATGCCGGGCTGGTCGGTGTCCAGCCAGGGTGGCGTCTGGTCATCGGTGACGAGGTAGATGTTGCGGATCCACGGGGCGTGCATGGACAGCGATCGGAGCGAGTAACGCAGCTCGTCGTGGTTGGCGTACCGGCCTGCGTTGGCCGCCTCTTCGTGAAGTCCCTCGCTCGACGCGGCCGCTCGACGACGCAACCACTCCGGATCGCTGCCGTCGACCCAGGTGTAGACAGCATCCACGGGAAAGTCGACGTCTCCCGGAAGCAGTGCCGTAAAGGCCTTGCGGGTGCGCACCGTTGCCGTGGAGGGGGCACGCAGGCCCGCCGGAGCCGTGAAAGCGGACACGGAAGAGCACACCATGGGCTCGTCAAGGGGTACGGAGTCGGTGACCGCATTGCGTCGCGGCGCCCTGAGCATGCCGTCCTCCGGCTCCCAGAACTCGACCTCGCACGCATGCTCGGGCCCCAGCACCAGACGTTCACCGGGCTCGGCATGGAACCAGAACAGGCGCAGCGTCGAGGCCTTCGCGGCCGCCCGCCACCCGCGCCCCCGGTGGGCGGGAAAGATGCGAGCGCCGTGGGCTCCTCGGCACACCAGATATCCCGGAACCTCCTGGCACAGCCTGCGCAGTGAGTTCACGGCCTGCTGCCGCTCGCCGACAGGCACCGCAACGATCGTGGAATGCCGCTCCTGACCCCGTACGCAGAAGTAGTCGATGCCTGATCTCTCCAGGGCTTCGGTCACTCGGGAAAGGTTGCCTGCCCGGGCCACGTGCGGCGCGAGGTTCCGCTCCCGGAATACGATGCGCGCGCGGCCGTTCGCCCACGCCACGAACGCGCCGGCGGCCTCGATCCGGGAACGGCACAGCAGAGCCAGCATCGACAACCTCGACCGTCGCACCGCAGCCGTCATGAACGCGCCGCTCACCACAGCCTTGAGTTTCCTGCGTGACTCGGGCGAGTAGCGGCTTGCGATGGTCCGCCGCAGCCGGTGAGGCATCAAAGCCCGGTAGGCCCTCACCAGGGCAGCTCCCTCGGCATTGACCGAGCGGTTGTTGACGGCCGGCGGGCCGACCGGGTGAGTTCTGGGCAGCGGCTGTGACTGCGCCAAATCCTGTTCAGCGGCGGTTGGGTCCATGGTGAGCCTTACCTTTCCCGGGCCTCTCTCGAAGGCTGCCGGGATCACAGCGCCGGCAGTGCAAGGTCCTTCGCCTGGGGGGAGATGCCGTGAGGAATCGACAGGTTCACTGTTCCGGCAGTAACAGGGATCACAAGCCCGGGTTGGAACGAAGCGTGAACAAAAGCGGTCCTGCTGGCCAACAAGGGTGCGCCCACTCCTGCGTCCCACTTGAAGCGCGAGCAGAGGTATCCGAGTGTCATGAACCAAGCCCTGTTGTCACGCGCCGTGACCGTTGCGGCGCGGGCCCGCCGTACGGTGAGACGGACCCGCCGCAGCATGGAGCAGATCAGAACTGTTCCCGCCTTCAGTGGTCCGGGGCGTGGCCGACCGGCACTGCGCCCGGTTCATCTCTCGGTACTCGGTGGCGGGACGCTCAACGTGGCTGTGGCTCGTCCCGCCGGTCATGACGAACTCGAAGCAGCGTTTCTGCAGGTGCGGCGGCGCAACGAGTCACACAGCGTTCCCCTGGACCTGGAGGACCAGTGGGACGGATCCACCCTGCTGACGGCCACCACCGCGCTGTGCCATCCGCACCATGACGATCCGCAGCAGCCCGGTCTCCGTGTGGGTGACGGGCTGTGGCAGTTGACTGTCGTGGTGACCTACCGCTCCGGTTCCACGGCCCGGTACGCCGTCATGGCGCCACCCGCACCCGCTGCGGACGGCCCCACTCTCCTGACCTTTCCGAGTGCCGGCTCCGGCGCGGTGTTCCGGGTGGTGCGCTCCATCGAGGATCGCGCGATGCTCAAAGTCACCGGGCCTCGCCGGCAGGCCGAACTGACGGGCTTCACCGTGGGATGGGACCGTGTCACCGTCCACGGCCGGTTGATCGCGGCCGGCCCCGCACCCTCGCACTTCACCGCAGAAGCGGTGCCGCGCAGCGTGGGCAGCGCCCTTCCGATTCGCCCCGAGTGGCAGGGGGACCGGTTCACCTTCGAGGTGCCGCTCCCGGCCATGTCCGCGGGGAGGAAGGCGACGCACGTCTGGGACCTGCGCCTGCGGTGCGGCCGCACGAAGATCAGGATCGGTCGTCGCCTGACCGACGTGAGGCATCCCGGCAAGGTCTTCCGAACACCGTTCCACACCGTCGCACTGCCCACCGGCAAGCTGCTGCGGGTACACGCCCACGTCTCCGGAGCCGGATGGGCCACGGTGAGTTGCACAGTCATTCCCACACTCGAGGACAGAACCCGATGAAGATCACCTTTCTGCTCACCTGGGCCGACGGGATGGGCGGAACGGAGATGGCCGTCTACACGCAGGCCGCGCACCTCGCCCGACACCATGACGTGGAAGTGCTCAGCATCTTCAGGACGAGCGAGGAGCCCTTCTTCGAGGCCGGCCGTGCGGTGCCACGACGCTATCTCGTCGACCGCACCAAAGACGTCGGCCGACCGGTGCGCACCACCACACTCGACGAGGAGACGTGCCGCTTCCTCACCTCGCTCCCCAGCGAGATCATCAAGCCTGACTGGGAACCCACGTTCGACCGGCTCTCGGACATCGAGATGACGGCAGCGCTGTCCTGTCTGGACACCGACGTGCTGGTCACCACGACTCCGGCTCTCATGGCCGCCGCGGCAGAGCTGGTGCCCTGGGACGTCATCACCATCCATCAGGAGCACCGCGCCTCCCAGCTGCGCGGGGTCACCGGCGATCCCCTGCTGATGTACGCGCCCGCTGTCGACGCACTCGTCTCCCTCACCGAGCGCACCAGCGAGTGGTTCGCCGACTCCCTCGGTGCGACCGCGCCCGTCCTGGCTGCCATACCCAATGCCGTTCCGGACGGATTCAGGCCCCGCTCGGACCTCACGCACAAGACGATCGTCCTGGCTGCCCGCATGACGCCCGAGAAGCAGCTGGACCATGCCATCGAGGCGTTCGCATCCCTCACGGCCGAGCACCCCGAATGGACCATGCGGATCTTCGGTGACGGGCCGCAGGAGGTCCGCCTCCGGCGGATGATCGACGGGCTGAAGCTGCACGACCGTGTCCACCTCCTCGGTCACTCCGGCCAGATGACGTCCGAATGGGCCAAGGCCGGCATGGCCCTGCTGCCCTCCCGCAACGAGGCGTTCCCGCTGGTCCTGCTGGAGATGATGGCTGCCGGCCTGCCCGTCGTCGCCTACGACGTCGTCACCGGCCCGGCGGAGATCATCCGTCACGGAGTCGACGGCCTGCTCGTCCCCGCAGGCGACAAGGAGTCCCTGGCCGCGGCGATGTCCAAGCTGATGGCCGATGACGCGCTGCGCCGGTCCTACGGGGCAGCCGGCCGTGCCGGGGTCCAGGAGAGGTTCTCGGCACAGCGCATCACTGCTCAGTGGGAGGAACTCTTCACGCGTCTGACAGCGCGCCGGGCCACGGCGTCCCGTACCGCCGACCGCGCGGACCGCATGGCCCGCCGGATCGCGGCCGGCGGAAGCCGCCACTTCAATGTCGCCGCTCCCGTCAGCATGCTGGCGGCCTCTGCCGACGAACAGAAGGCCCGGGAGGTCATGCTCCAGGCCCAGGACCGCACGGGCCGTCTCGTCAGGAGCGCGGGCCGGCTCGCCGAGGTGCGGGACGACGTCACCGCAGCGCGCATGGCCGAGTGGAACCTGGAACTCGTGGCCGAGGTCTTCACCCAGCGCCACATCCCTTACCTCATGCTGCGCGACGGATCTCCCACCCATCGTCTCGCCGTCGCGGTCGAACACCGCGAGCGGGCCATCGACGCTCTGGCTGCCGGTCTCCATGCCGAACCCGTCTACGCCGAGCTGATCACTCCCAGGGGCACAGCTCCCGGTGCGGTGCTGGCCGAGCGGCTGCGTACCGTCGGGGAAGTCATGGGCCTGCGTGTCTTCAAACCGGTGACCACGGAGAGCCGCACGCTGCGCTACGGTCCCGCGTACGGCTGTCAGGTCGAGTTCTGGGCCGAGAACGACGAGAGCGACGAACTGCCCGGCTGGCGCAGGGCTCCGCGCGGATCCACCCTGGTCGGCCCCTGCCTGCCCGACCTGAAGCCGACGGCACGGCTGCGGGTGGGCGAGCGCGACTATCCCACCGCTGCAGCGTTCACCGAGCGCCTGATGAAGGACATCGACTTCCCCATCGATGCCGTCTACACCTGGGTCGACGACACAGACCCCGAGTGGCGCACACGGCGGGACACGGCAAAGAAAGCCGCGGGCATCGCCGACGAGGAAGCCGACAGCGGGGACGTGCGGTTCCGCAACCGGGACGAACTGCGCTACTCACTGCGGTCGTTGGCCATGTACGCGCCCTGGATCCGCAACATCTACATCGTCACCGACGACCAGACCCCGCACTGGCTGGACACTTCCCAGCCCGGTGTCACGGTCATCAGCCACCGTGAGATCTTCAGCGAGGCGGACTGGCTGCCCACGTTCAACTCGCACGCCATCGAGAGCCAACTGCACCACATCGACGGCCTGTCGGAGCACTTCCTCTACTTCAACGACGACGTCTTCCTGGGACGCCCCCTCACTCCGCAGGAATTCTTCACCAGCAACGGCCACACCCGTTTCTTCTGGTCGCCCACGGCCGTACCCCCCGTTCCGCTCTCACCCGAGGACGAGGGCTACTTCGCCGCAGCCAAGAACAACCGGGCCCTGCTGGAGCGGGACTTCCAGCGCACCGCGACCCAGGGATTCCTGCACACGCCGCATCCGCTCAGGCGCAGCGTCCTCAACGAGATCGAGGAGACGTATCCGAAGGAGGTCGCCGCCACGGCATCCAGCGCCTTCCGGGCGAGGACGGACCTTTCCGTCCCCTCCTCGCTCCACCACCACTTCAGCTACCTGACCGGACGGTCATATCCGTCCACCCTCTCCAGCACGTTCATCAATGCCGGCCGGTACGAGCACCACACCCGGCTGAGCCGGCTCCTCGCCACACGCAGCCACAGCGTGTTCTGCATCGGTGAATCCCCGAATGCGGAAGTTCCCGCCGACGAACAGGATCGCGTCCTCCAGGCCTTCCTGAACGCCTACTTCCCCGTACCGTCGCCGTTCGAGCGGAGTTGACCGTCCACCCGCCCCGCACCCATTCGCACCAGAGGCAGAGTCGAGGTGCCCAACCGGGCACCTCGACATACCCACCCCAGGAACACGACCAGCACGACCCAGACGCCCCCCCCCCCAAATAGCGCCAACAGGCGCACAAAGAAGC
>NZ_JBFAET010000164.1:0-12979 GCF_040642095.1 Streptomyces sp. NPDC020362 | reverse complement strand
TCCGGGCGCCTTTCGTGGGTTTTTCACCGCCCCCCCCCCCCCAACCCATCCCCCCCCGCGCCTGTGTCGTGGTCCCCAACCGGGCACCTCGACTTCCCCACAGGAGAACGATCCCATGCTCGACCGAGCCGGCCGCGCGCGAAGTTCGCCACAACAGGAGAACAAGGATCCCTCACCGGCCGGTGACCGCCCCCAGCGGATACTCCTGTTGGACGCACTGCGGCTCATCGCCGCACTCGCCGTGATGTCCTATCACTACCTCGCCCGCGACAGCGGCGGGAACATCGACTTGAAGGCGCAGTTCCCAACGGCCTTCCCCCTCGCCGCATACGGCTGGCTGGGTGTCCAGCTCTTCTTCCTGATCAGCGGATTCGTCATCTGCATGAGCTGCTGGGGGAAATCACCGAAGGAGTTCTTCGTCTCGCGCGTGGTGCGGCTCTATCCGGCCTACTGGTTCGCGGTCGTCGCCACCACGGTGACCGTCGCGGTCATCCCCGGCGGCGCGCGTCCCCTGCCGTGGAACGACGTGCTGACCAACCTGACGATGCTTCAAGAGCCCCTCGGTGTCGAACCCGTCGACGGCGCATACTGGACACTCTTCGCGGAGCTCAGGTTCTATCTGCTGTTTGCGGTCCTCACCTGGTGGGGGCTCACCTACCGCCGTGTCCTGCTCTTCTGCTGCGTCTGGGCCGTGGCGAGCGCGATGTACGCCCAGGCCCCGGTCGAAGACCCGGTGCGGCTGCTGATCATGCCGGACAGCAGCTGGTACTTCATCGCCGGCATCGCGCTCTATCTCATGCACCGCTTCCGCCCGAACCTGATGCTGTTCGGCGTGGTCCTGCTGTGTTTCGCCTCGTCACTTCCCTTCGTGCTCAGCACGTGGAAGAACACCAGCACATACATCGGGCACACGGTCCCGTCATGGCCCGTGATCGTGATCCTTGCCGCGAGCTTCGGGGTCATGACGCTCGTCGCCACGACGAAACTCTCCTGGATATCCTGGAGATGGCTGACCGGCGCCGGCGCCCTCACCTACCCGGTGTACCTGCTCCATCAGGACATCGGCCGGGAATTGTTCAGCCTGCGGCTTCCCCACGCGCCGTCCGGGGCGTTGGTCGTCCTGGTGGCCGCAGCCATGCTGACGCTCGCCTGGCTGGTGCACCGCTATGTCGAACGCCCCCTCGGCCGTCGCCTGAAACGAGGCCTTGCCCAGCTCTGACCGGCGATACCCCTGCAGGGTCAACGTCTTGGACACCAAGACCTTGCACGGCCTCCGCCGGCCTCACCACGACAAAAGAATTCGAAAGCTCCGCTGCGCGGCGGGCACCAGCTTCCCTCTCCGGTCAAGGAGGTTCTCCACACCATGCGTCTGTTCAATCGCCTCTCTGCCACCGGGCTACCAGGCCGGTCGAAGTCCATAGCCTTGGCACCCCATGTACAGATCTGCGCCCACACGGACGACGATCTGTATTTCATGACGCCGGACCTGTGGGAGTCCGTGCATTCCGGAATACCCCAGGTCAGCGTCTATCTGACGACGGGGGAGGCCGATGGCATCAATCTCCCGATGGACGATGCGGCCCGCAAGACCGCCACACCTGATTTCCCCGGCTATACCGCCGCCCGCCAGCACGGAATCCGTGCGGCCTACGCATTCATGGTCACCGGCAGCCGACGGGCCCCATGGGTGCGTTCCGCCGTGAAGATCCGGGGAGTCACTGCGGAGGTCAACAGCCTGGACGACGGACGCATCACCCTGGTCTTCCTCAATCTGCGCACTGGCCAGGGCGCACAGGGGACGAACCTTCTGGGTCTGTGGCAGCAGACCGGCAGGACGCTCGCGACTCTGCGCCCGGCATCCAGCCCCATCCCTTCCCCGTGCGACGGGCAACCGCTGACCCGGGATGCCGTCACCGGCATTCTCACCGACATCCTGCAGCAGTACGCCCCAGCCGTCGTGCGCATCATGAACCCCGATCCGCAATGGACCGCCGTCGACAGAAAGACGGGAGGCATCACCTACTGCGACAACTCCGACCACACAGCTGCAGCCCTCTTCGCCATGGCAGCACTCGAGAAGTACGAGCGAACCGGCAGACAGCGGCCCGCAGCCGTCGAAAGCTACGTGGGGTACTGCAACAAGCTGCGTCCCCGCAGCCTCAGCCCGCAGCAGGCCGCCCGCAAGTTCTCCTACCTGGCGGTCTACGGAGGCGAGGACGGTCACGCATGCGAGCAGCCCCCGGGCCTGTGCGGTGACAAGCCCCTCGGCAACCGTGCGTACAACCGATTCTACGGACAGAGCACGAACTATCGCTGGCAGTCGAGTACCAACTGGCTCCAGCCGCTGGCCGACGGACGACTCGCCGCCTTCGCCGTGCTCGGCGGGCGGCCGGTCATGTGGACCCAGGACCGCCCCGGCGGCGACACGTGGTCGGGACCGGCGCCGCTCGGCCACCTGCCGGGCAGAGGCGGGCGCTTCCTCGCCCGCCTCGACACGACACGCGACGCCGGCGGACGCATTCACATCGTCGCGGTGAGAGCAGCGGTGGGCTCCGCCCCCGAACAGCAGCAGCGCAACCTCATGCACCTCACCCAGGATCCCGTCACGGGGGAGTTCGGGTCCTGGACCGACCTCCAGAGCCCCTACAACACATCGGCGGAGCACGAAGCACGGCGTCGCGCCCTGGGCATGCCGGTGGTCGTTGCCTCCGGTGCCGGCGTTCAGGTCGTGGTCCGCAATTTCGGTACCGGTCTCAGCTCCCGATGCCTGACCGAAGAGGGATGGCAGCCCTGGGGCGACCTGAAAGGCGGCGTTCTGGAAGGCGTGGCCGCCATTGCCAAGAGCCAGGGAACCGTCGAGATCTATGCCGCCAACAGCACCAGTGGTATGGGCGTTCTGCGCTGGTACCAGACCACCGCTGACGGAGCCTTCACACGCGACTACGGCACCCAGCTCGCCCAGCCTGCCGCTCCGGCGACCCTCATCGAGCAGGCGGACGGCCGTCTGCTGATGTTCTCCCGTCAGCCCGAGACCGGCTGGCTCCTCGCCCACCGTCAAGACCATCCGGACGGCACCTGGAACACGCAGCCCGACATCGCCGCCACCACTGCGGGCTTCGGCCCCCTCGCCCACGCCGTACTGCCCACAGGGGAAGCCGCCCTGATCCAACGCACCGACGAGCAAGGACTCAGCCTGTCCATTCAGCCTCTGGACGGCAGCCCCGTACGGCCGGAATGGACCTCACTGGGCGGCGGTCCGTTCGTGCACACACCCGCCGCCGCCGTGGACCCCCACGGCCGACTGGTCATCGCCCACATCGACGCCCAGGCCTGCCTCAACACGATCACCCTCGACCTGTCCGGCGACCGGGAACTCACGACCCTCCCCCCGTGGGCGACCCATCACGTCCCGGGTTGTCAGCTCCCCGTGTGACATGCGTACCCTCAGCGCGCCCGGCTGCCGTACTGAACCGGTCCGCCCCCGCACCCGCACCGGAAACCATGGCACCTGGTTCACGAATGGCTACGGGGCGTCACCGTGGGGCCATGGACATACGCGGCGGCGCGACATGCCACCTCGGCGCGTCGTGCCACGCCATCGGGCCGCCCTTCGCGAACCTGTGACGGGCGGCCCGGCTGGGAGATCCAGCACGCCTTGATTCACCCGAACAGTCCAACTCGCCGGGTAGATCACCCGGAGATACGTTGGTGAACGGGACGGGACGGCGGCTGGGGTGGATCTCTCCTTCACCCCGGGCAGGACCGGACAAGGCTCCGAGGGCGGTGGCCGGGATGACCGAAGCGCAGCACTACGACGTCGTTGTCATCGGCACCGGTGCGGGTGGTGGCACCATCGCCCACCGGCCGGCGGGCACGGGAAAGCGGATCCTCCTTCTCGAACGCGGCGGCTATCTGCCCCGCGAACGCGACAACTGGGACTCGACCGCGGTCTTCGTCAAAGGCAAGTACCGCGCTCCGGAGTTCTGGTTCGACAAGCACGGGAACCGGTTTCCGCCCGAGGCCAACTGCTACGTGGGCGGCAACACCAAGTTCTCCCAGGACGACCGGGGCCGGGCCGTCCACACCAGCGCCTGCATCCGCTGCGACCGCGTCGACGGCTTCCCCTGTCTGGTCGGCGCGAAGTCCGACGCCCAGGTCATCTGCGTCGACCCGGCCCTGGAACAGGCCAACGTCGAGATGGTCACCAATGCGGACGTACGGTGCCTCGAAACGGATGCGACCGGCCGGAGCGTCACCAAGGTCGTCGCCACGGTGGGGGAGGGGGACACCGCCACCGTGCAGTTCGGCGCCGACATCGTGGTCGTGGCCTGCGGCGCCGTCAACTCCGCCGTCCTGCTGCTGCGTTCGGCCGATGACAAGCACCCGCAGGGTCTGGCCACCAGATCGGACGTGGTGGGCCGGCACTACATGCGGCACAACAACCTGGCCCTCATGGCCGTGTCCCGGGAACCGAACGACACCAGGTTCCAGAAGACTCTGGCGCTGCACGACTGGTACCTGGGATCCGACGACTGGGACTACCCCCTGGGCGGGATCCAGATGCTCGGCAAGTCCGACTCCGAGCAGATCCACGGCGAAGCCCCCCGCTGGGCCGGGGCGGTCGCCCCGGACATGCCGTTGGAGGTGCTGGCCCACCACGCGGTCGACTTCTGGCTGTGCGGGGAGGACCTGCCGGCCGCCGAGAACCGCGTCACCCTGGACCGGGACGACGGGATCCATCTCGCCCTCGACGAGAAGAACAACATCGCCGGCCTGGAGCGTCTGCGGCACAAACTGCAAGGCCTGCTCGGCCACGTGGGCATGCACGAACACCATCTCCTGTCGCGCAGCATCTACCTGCACAAGGGGATGCCCATCGGCGCCACGGCGCACCAGGCGGGCACGGTCCGCTTCGGCAGCGACCCCGCGAGTTCGGCCCTGGACGTCACCTGCAAGGCCCACGACCTCGACAACCTCTACGTCGTCGACACGAGCTTCTTCCCGAGCATCGGAGCGGTCAATCCCTCGCTGACCGCCATGGCCAACGCGCTGCGCGTCGGCGACCACATCGCGGAGCGACTGCAATGACCTCCCACCCCCCGGCCGATGCCGGCACCCGGCACCGTACGCCACAGGAACGAGCCGCACTCGGCAAGGCGGCCCGATCCTTGGCACCCCGCTCGAGCCACGCCGAGTTCGCGCCCACGGAGATGCGGCCCGACCCGGTGGACGTCATCGAAGCGCAGTCGGCGAAGCGGGTGCCCGAGCTCGTACCGATCCGCTACGGAAGGATGACCGAGTCACCCTTCCGCTTCTACCGGGGAGCCGCCGCCATCATGGCCGGGGACCTGGCCGGCACCCCTCGGTCCGGGATCACGACGCAGCTGTGCGGTGACGCGCACCTGCTGAACTTCCGGCTGCTGGCCTCGCCCGAACGCCGCCTGATGTTCGACATCAACGACTTCGACGAGACACTGCCCGGACCGTGGGAATGGGACGTCAAGCGGCTGTCCGCCAGCCTCGTCATCGCGGGAAGGGCCAACGGCTTCAGCACGAAGGAGCGCGCCCGCGTCGTACGGGCGACGGTGCGGTCCTACCGCGAGTGGACGCGGGAGTTCGCCGCGATGGGCAACCTTCCCGTGTGGTACGCCCAGTTCGAGGAGAGTGGGGTGCAGTCCCGGTTCGTCCGGGAAGTGAGCGCGCGGGCCCGCGGCACCTGGTCGAAGGCGGTGGCGAAGGCACGTACCCGGGACAGCCTCGAGGCTTACCGCAAGCTCACCCGGATCGTCGACGGGGAGGTCCGCATCGCGCCGGATCCGCCACTGATCACGCCGTTGCAGGACCTGCTTCCGGACGCCGAGCGCGACGCGCTGGAGAAACAGATCCGCCGGCTGCTCGAACGGTACTCGAAGACGCTGCAGTCGGACCGGCGGCTCCTGCTGGAGCAGTACCGGATCGTCGACATGGCCCGCAAGGTGGTCGGAGTCGGCAGCGTGGGCACCCGCTGCTGGATCGCGCTGCTGCTCGGCAGGGACGACGAGGACCCGCTGTTCCTGCAGGCCAAGGAGGCCGACGAATCGGTGCTGGCACCCTTCGCCGGCGCCAGTCGCTCCCGGTCGCAGGGCGAGCGGGTGGTCTCCGGCCAGTGGCTCATGCAGGCCACGAGCGACATCTTCCTCGGCTGGGAGCGGGCCGACGGCATCGACGGCCGCCGAAGGGACTTCTACGTCCGGCAGTTGCGCGACTGGAAGGGCATCGCCGATCCCGAGAACATGCTGCCGCCGGGACTGCAGGCCTTCGGTGAGATGTGCGGTGCCGCCCTGGCTCGCGCACACGCGAGGTCGGGTGACCGGATCGCCATCGCCTCGTATCTGGGCAGCGGTGATGTCTTCGACCGGGCGCTCGTGACATTCGCCGAGCTCTACGCCGACCGGAACGAGAGGGACCACCAGGCACTCGTCGATGCCGTCCGTACGGGGCGGGTCACGGCAGCAACGGCCTGAGCAGGAGACCAGCAAGGAGACCGCCATGGATCGCTACCCGCCCATCGCCGACCACGGGCTCATCGGGGACCTGCAGACCGCGGCTCTGGTGTCCTCACACGGGGTGATCGACTGGTTCGCGGCACCGCGCTTCGACTCGCCCAGCGTCTTCGCCGCCCTGCTCGACCACGACGGCGGCGGCTACTTCCTGCTCGCGCCGGAGCACCCCGAAGGCACCTGGAAGCAGCTCTACTACCCGGACACCGCCGTCCTGGTGACCCGCTTCATGTCACCCGACGGAGTCGGCGAGATCATCGACTACATGCCGGTCCGGCCGGGCCCGAAGGCGACCGACCGGCACCAGCTGGTGCGTGTCGCCCGCACGGTGCGCGGCACCGTGCGGTTCGAGCTCGCCTGCCGGCCGCGGTTCGCCTACGCGCGGGCCGACCACCGACTCGACCTCACGCCCGAGCGGGCGACGTTCCACGCCCCGGGCGCGACCGCCCACCTGCAGGGCGACATCCCGCTCGAACAGGACGGGCAGGACGTCCGGGGCGCCCGCACGCTCAACGCCGGAGAGGCGGCCGCCGTGGTGTTCACCATGTGCCCGCCGGGCGGAGAGGCGCCGCCGTCACCCACCACCCAAGGGGTCACCGAGGACATCTGGGAGAACATCGACTTCTGGCAGCTGTGGGTGCGCACCTCGCGCTACCGCGGCCGCTGGACGGACACGGTGTACCGCTCCGCCATCACGCTCAAGCTCCTGACCTACGCCCCCACCGGCGCTCCGGTCGCCGCCGCCACCATGGGGCTGCCCGAGCAGGTCGGGGGTGAGCGCAACTGGGACTACCGGTACACCTGGGTGCGGGACGGGTCCCTGTCGATCCGGGCCCTGCTCGATCTCGGCTTCGTGGAGGAGGCGACCCAATTCATCCACTGGCTCGGCGACCGCCTCCGCGCCCACGAGGGACCGGACGGTGAACCCCTGCAGATCATGTACCGGGTCGACGGTGACCCTCATCTGACGGAGGAGATCCTGGAGCACTTCGAGGGGTACCGCGGCTCCTACCCGGTCCGGGCCGGCAACGCCGCCTCCGACCAGCTGCAGCTCGACATCTACGGCGAGGCCCTGTACGGCCTGGCCGAGGGCCGTGAGGTCGGCGAGCACGCGGGCTACCACGGGTGGAAGGGCCTGGCGGCCACCCTGGACTGGCTCGCCGACTCCTGGGACCGGCCCGACGAAGGGATCTGGGAGACCCGGGGCGGACGCAAGGACTTCACGTACAGCCGGGTGATGTGCTGGACCGCCTTCGACCGCGGTCTGAAGCTGGCGGCCGAGTTCAGCAGGCCGGCCGACACCGCGCGCTGGACCCGCGCCCGGGACGAGATCCTGGAACAGGTCATGGAACGCGGCTGGAACGAGAAGGAGCAGGCCCTCGTCCAGTACTACGGAGGCGACGTCCTGGACGCCTCCCTCCTGCTCGCCCCCCGGGTCGGATTCATCTCCCCCCGAAGCCCCGGCTGGCTCACCACCCTGGACGCCATGGACCGCGTCCTCGTCTCCGACAGCCTGGTCTACCGCTACGACCCCCAGGCGTCCCCCGACGGCCTGCGAGGTAGTGAAGGAACGTTCAGTCTCTGTACGTTCCTGTACGTCGACGCCCTCGTCCGCGCGGGGCGGCTCGCCGAGGCCCGCTATGCCTTCGAGAAGATGCAGACCTACGCGAACCACGTCGGCCTGTTCGCCGAGGAGATAGGCCCGAGCGGAGAACAACTCGGCAATTTCCCGCAGGCTTTCACCCATCTGTCCCTCATCATGGCCGCCACGACGCTCAACGACGCGCTCGACCGGCTCTGGCGCTGAACCCCGACCCGCGAATGGCGCTGAACCCCGACCCGCGAACACCCCGGCGGCGGACCGCTAATGCTGCGGCCGCGCGGCGGCACGACGAGCCGCGCGGTGCCACAGTCGCCGCTGCAGACGAAGGGTGAGGACGCCGACGGCCACGAGAACGACCACATTGAGCAAGAGCTGGAACAGCGAGCCCCTCGCCTCGCTCCAGTCGGCGAAGGCGAGCGAGACGGCCATGTCCGAGGCGGCGGGAATCGTGGTCACGGAGATGAAGACACCGAGCAGCGCACTGGCGCGTGCCTCCGTGAGCGAGACGACTCCGACCACCCCGGCCAGGACCGCGACGACGACGGAGAGGGCGTCCGGTGTGTCGATGAGATGGGAGACGGGCCGCAGCCCCAGGTCGAAGGCCGTGGATTGCAGGCCGGCAACCCGAACCAGCACGGAGAAACCCAGAGTGACCGCGATGGCCAGCAGGAATCCGGTCGTCAGCGCGCGCGTCCCCTCCCAGACCCTGCGACGGTTACGACGGTCGAGCCCGAGCGCGACGCTGGTGATCGCGTTGTATTCGGGGCCGACCACCATGGCTGCCACGATGAGGATCTGCGAGTTGGTCATGATCCCCACCGAGCCGATGAGCCCGGCAATGACCAGGAACAGGTAGAAGGACGGCGGGTACGTTCCCCCCGCCCGGATGTGGGCCTCGACCGCGGCCCACAGCGGCGCGTGGACGAGCGCGCTCGGCTGTTCGTCCTCGATCTGCTGCGCACGGTGCGAGAACATCAGGTCGACGTCATCGACGGCGATCGCTCCCACACGGTCGACGCCCAGTTTGCGCAAGCTGCCGAGCACGCCGTTCGCGGCACCCTTCACCACGTCGCACTCGAGCACGTCGCCGTCCGGGACATGGGCTGATCTCACGACCACCAGGTTGAGGACGCGGTCGTGTGCGGCCAGCAGGTCGACGGCCCGCTGGGTGAGCACGGGCGGCATGACCATTCGGAAGTGGATCAAGTCCATCCGAACCTCCTGTGGGGCGCGAACTACCGGTCCGGCGTGGTCACCGCGCGCAGCGCCGCTGCCAGGACCTGCTCCCTGTCGCCGGACGCGTCGATGGTGACGCCCGGCTCGTCGGCCTGCAGTGGTTCCAGAAGCTGGTACTGGGAGTCGAGTAGCTGCGGGGGCATGAAGTGCCCCCTGCGGCGGGCGATCCGCTCCGCGGCCACCGCTCGGTCCAGAGCGAGGCAGACGAACCACAGATCCGCTCCCGTGCGCCGGAACCGGTCCCGGTACTCGCGTTTGAGTGCGGAACACGTGGCAACACCCCCGTGCCCACTTGCCGAAACCGTTCGGATCCACTCCGTGAAAGCCGCCAGCCACGGCTTGCGATCGGCGTCGTCGAGCGGGTGCCCGGACGCCATCTTGGCCCGGTTGGCCGCGGGGTGAAGGTCGTCGCCCTCCAGGAACGGAACACCGAGCCGTTGGGCGAGCAGTGCTCCGACAGTGGACTTGCCCGATGCGGACACGCCCATCACGATCACCACGCGTGAACCGTTGACCACGCTGATCAACGTGCCTCCCTCAGGTGACAGTGGAACACTGGTTCACATCCACTATCACCCGTCATTCCCTGACATGCTTGTATGTGCGAACCCTGCCGGGCGCGTCCCACTCGCTCCGTCCCCGACCACAGTCGGCTGTTCCGTCAGGAGCCCGCCCGATGACTTCCGCCAAGAATCCGGACGGGGCGAGGCTCCTGCTGCCGTTCACGCCGACCGACCTCGACGGGCTTCCTCCGGGATGGCCCGTGCTCGTCTGGAACGGAGCCGGTCACGCCCCCGACGGCCGGTTCCTGGACGCCGTCGAGTTCTTCGTCATCCCGTACACCTTCACCAGTGAGGCGCTGACCCTGCTGCCGGCCCTGCCGGCCCTGCGCGTGTTGCAGTCCTTGAGTGCGGGCGTCGACGACGTGCTGCCACACCTGCCCGCCGGAGTCACGCTCTGCAACGCCAGGGACGTCCACTCGGCAAGCACAGCCGAACACGCGGTGGCGCTGACGCTCGCCGCACTGCGTGGCATCCCCGACTTCGTCCGCTCCCAGGACGCGCAGCGCTGGACATCCGGCTTCCGGCCCGCGCTGGCCGACCGTACGGTTCTGCTGCTCGGCTACGGCTCCATCGGTGTCGCCGTCGAAGCCCGGCTGACGGCGTTCGAGTGCGACGTGCTGCGCGTGGCCCGCACCGCGCGACAGCTGCCCCAAGGGCCGGTGCACTCCATGGACGAGCTGCCGATCCTGCTCCCGCGGGCCGACGTGGTGGTGCTGACCCTGCCTCTCACGGACGCGACCCGGGGAGCGGTCGACGCACGGTTCCTGGCGCGGATGAGGGACGGAGCCCTGCTGGTCAACATCGCCCGTGGCCCGGTGGTGGACACCACTGCACTGGTCGATGCATTGCGCAGCGGACGGCTGAGCGCGGCCCTCGATGTGACGGACCCGGAGCCGCTGCCGCCAGGGCATCCCTTGTGGACGACACCCCACACACTGATCAGCCCGCATGCTGCCGCCACCACCTCTGCGTTCCGCCCCCGTGCGCTGGCACTGGTCCGTGCCCAGCTGGCGCGGTACACGGCTGGAGAGCCCCTGGCCAACGTGGTGGCTGCGCCCCAGGACCACGGGAGAGACCGGCCGGCGTGACCCGGTCCGGAGCGGGGGCACGTCATCGTGCGTCAGCATCGTTGCCGTGAAGGCAGGGTTTCGCGCTGCGCGCGGTCCTCCTCGATGCCCATCCGCTCGGCATCTTCCCCGACAAATCGTCGGCCGAACGTCAAACCGCCGCAGTACGACCCGGCGCGGGCCGTGATCCCCTCCCTCGAGCAGCTGCGCGATACGTCGGTGCTCGGCGGATCCTGGCAGTCAGGCGTGGACGGGAGCGGACAGGAGCGGACAGTCCCGGGCCTCTGTCCGGCCTGGTATGTGGACACCCGCCCGCACGACTGTGTGCGCCATGAACCTCAAACGCACACAATCGGCCCTGGCGCCGCCTGCTCATCGGCCGGGCGCTGTGCTCGCGGCGCTCGCCGCGGGCCAGTTCATCATCATGGTCGCCACCTCGATCGTGAACGTCGCGCTGCCGCACATCCGCGCCGAAATGGGCCTGTCGGACAGCGGAACCACCTGGGTGGTCAACGCCTACAGCCTGGCGTTCGGTGCCCTGCTTCTGGCGGGAGGGCGGGCGGCCGACCTCCTCGGCCGCCGCCGGATACTGATCGCCGGCCTCGCGCTGTTCGCGGGCTCCTCGCTGGTGGCAGGACTGGCCGCCTCCTCCGGCGTGCTGATCGCCGCCCGAGCCGTCCAGGGTCTCGGCGCCGCCGCCATCGCCCCGGCCGCGCTCGCCCTGGCCATGGAGCTGTTCCCGTCCGGGCCGGGGCGGGGCAAAGCACTGGGGGTGTGGGGCGCGGTCTCCGGCGCGGGAGGAGCGTGCGGTGTCCTGCTGGGTGGTGTTCTCACACAGGCATGGGGCTGGCCCTGGATCTTCCACTCCGTCGCCCTCGGGGCCGTACTGGTGCTGGCCGCCGTGGTGGTCCTCGTACCACGGGCGGCCGGCCGGAAGTCCGGGCGGTTCGATCTGCTGGGCACTGCCACGGTCAGTTCTGCCCTGACCTGCCTGGTCTGGGGGCTGACCACCGCACGCGGCACCGGCTGGACGGACACCCGTGTGCTGGGCGCCCTTCTCGGCGCCGCCGTGCTGCTCGGAGCCTTCGTCGCGATCGAACGTCGCCGGCCGAACGCGCTGGTGCCGCCGCGGCTGTTCACCACCGGCCGGGTCGCTGCGGGCAACCTGCTGATGGCGCTGATGGGATCCGTATGGATCGCCCTGTTCGTCTTCCTGTCGCTCTACCAGCAGCAGGTCCTGGGAATGGATCCCCTGGCCACGGGGATGGGCCAACTCCCCTTCGCCATAGTCAATATGCTCGGATCCACGCTGGCACCGCGGATCTCCCGGCGGATCGGTGCCGGGGCGGCCGTGATCGCGGCCCTGCTCACCGAGGCAGGCGGAATGCTGTGGCTGTCCCGGATCAGCGCCGACGGCAGTTACCTCACCGATGTCCTCGGCCCCACCATTCTGATCGGCCTGGGCCTGAGCATCGCCTTTGTCCAGATGACCGCCCTGTCCGTCGAGGGCGTCCCTGCGCAGGACGCCGGGCTCGCCGGCGGACTGGTCAACACCACCCGCCAGGTCGGTGGCGTGATCGGCCTTGCCGCTCTGACCACCCTGGCCGGCTCCGTCACCGCCCACGCATCCACCCGCCGGCCCCACCTCGAGGCCGTCGCCGCCGGGTACCGCACCGCCTTCGGCGCCTCCGCCGCGATCCTCGCCGCCACCGCAGTCCTCGCGCTGCTCCTCACCCGCTGTGCAGGACGCCGACGGATCGTGACCGCCCCCGCCCGCCCCGCCTCCCAGCTGCAGACCTCCGACATCTGAAGAATCGCCCGCCCCGAACACCGTGTCTGACACCACGTCGCATTCACCCGAGAGAAGAGATTCCCGCCATGACCGCTGAGAAGAAGCCCTACCTGACCGGCCACTACACCCCCGTCGCCGACGAGATCACCGCGACCGAACTCACCGTCGAGGGCACCCTG
>NZ_JBFAET010000163.1:15300-20199 GCF_040642095.1 Streptomyces sp. NPDC020362 | reverse complement strand
CGGGGGGGGCCCCCCCCCCCGCCCGGCGCCGGCTGACTACAATCGTGTAGGCGGTCTGCCGGACTGCCGACGAAGACGGGGTGAGGAACGTTCCCATGACCGAGGCCAAGGACGAACGCCGGCCTGCCGGTGAACTCGAAGCCAGCGTCCTGGCCGCTCTCTGGGCCGCCGGGGCGCCCCGGACGGCCGGCCAGGTCCAGCAGAGCCTCGGCGCCGATCTCGCCCGCACGACGGTGACGACGATCCTCACCCGCCTGCACGACAAGGGCATGGTCGAGCGGCAGCGCCAGGGCCGCGGCTACGCCTACTTTCCCCTCCAGGACGCCCAGGGCCTCACCGCCCGCCGGATGCACAGCGAACTCGACCGGGACAACGACCGCGTAACCGTCCTCGCCCGCTTCGTCGCCCAGCTCAGCCCCGACGACGAACGCACCCTGCGGGACCTCCTCGAATCCGACGACTGATGACCGCACTGCTCCTGCTGCCGCTGCTGCTGCCGTTCGCCCTCCCGGCACTGGCCCGGCGCGCCCTCGACCGGCTCGTCCCCGCCGCCGCCCTGTGGGCGATCACCGTCTGTGCGCTCGTCCTCGCGGGCTGCTCGCTGGCCGCGCTCGGCTCGTTCGTCCTGATCGGCCTGCTCAAGGTGCCCGTGTTCGCCGCACTCGGCGAACTGATCCACCCGCTGCACACCGCCTCCGACCTCGTCGTCCTCCCGGCAGCCGCGACCTCCGTCGGCGCCCTCGCCGTGTGCGGCTGGACCCTCGTCCGCTCGGTCCTGCGCCAGACCCGCGCGTTCCGGGCCGCCCGCACCGAGGCCGGGCACGGACCCGCCGCGGGCGACCTGTGCGTCGTGGACTCGCCGCGCCCCGACGCGTACGCACTGCCCGGCCGCCCGCACCGGATCGTCGTCACCACCGCCATGCTGCGCAGCCTCGACGGCCGCGAGCGCGAGGCGCTGTTCGCGCACGAGCGGGCACACAACGAAGGCGGTCACCACTACTTCCTCGCCGCAGCCGAAGTCGCGGCGCACTGCCACCCCGCCCTGCGACCGGTCCGCGAGACCATCCGCCTCGCCGCCGAGCGCGCCGCCGACGAGGCCGCCGCCGTGAGCGTCGGCGACCGTCGCCTGACCGCCCGCGCCATCGCCCGGGCCGCCCTGGCCGGCCGGGCCGTCCGCGCCGAGCGTCCCGACTTCGCCGCCGCCGCGACGACGGGTCCCGTCCCGCAGCGCGTCCAGGCCCTCCTGGCGGCGCCTCGGTCCGCGCACCGCACCGGCAGGCGCGTCGCCGCCCTCCTGCTCGCCTGCACAGTCGTCTCCTGCGTCGCCTCCGTGACCGGACTGGCCGACTTCCACCACCGGGTCGAGGTCGCCCAGGGCGACGAAAATCCCTGATCGACAGCGCCTGTCGTACCGCCGAACCCGCCTGCACGACAGGTGACTGGCGCACGCGAAGTTTTACGTATAACCTCACCCGCTAACCAACCTCACCGGAAGGCCCCGATGCGCCGCGTTGCCCTGGTCACCCTCGTCGTCGACGACTACGACGAGGCCATCCGCTTCTACACCGAGGCCCTCGGATTCCGGCTGGCCGCGGACGAGCCCCGGCCGGACGGCTCCCGCTGGGTCGTCGTGGAGCCCGGTGCCGAAGGCCAGGGCACCGGCCTGCTGCTCGCCCGCGCCAAGGGCGAGGACCAGCGTGCCCGGATCGGGGACCAGACCGGCGGGCGGGTCGGGTTCTTCCTGCACACCGACGACTTCGCCCGCGACCACGCCCGTATGACGGCCGCCGGCGTGACCTTCCTGGAGGAGCGGCGCCACGAGCCGTACGGCACGGTGGCCGTCTTCCAGGACCTCCACGGCAACCGCTGGGACCTCCTCCAGCCGGCCGGCTGAGTTTCCTCCCGCCGCACGCTCCTCCCACCCCTTTGAACCGCCTGCTCAAGGAAAGACCCGCCATGACTGCTACGCGCGTAGACGCCGAAGTGATCCGCCGCCTGCCCAAGGCCGTCCTGCACGACCACCTCGACGGCGGCCTGCGCCCCGCCACCGTCGTCGAACTCGCTGCGGCGGTCGGCCACACCCTGCCCACCACCGACCCCGACGAGCTGGCCGCCTGGTACTACGAGGCCGCCAACTCCGGCGACCTGGTCCGCTACATAGCCACCTTCGAGCACACCCTCGCCGTCATGCAGAACCGCGAGGGCCTGCTGCGCGTCGCCGAGGAGTACGTCCTCGACCTCGCCGCCGACGGCGTCGTCTATGCCGAGGTGCGCTACGCCCCCGAGCTGAACACCCAGGGCGGGCTGTCGCTGAGCGAGGTCGTGGAGACCGTCCAGGAGGGCCTCGCCGCCGGTATGGCCAAGGCGGCGGCCGCCGGCACCCCCGTCCGGGTCGGCACCCTGCTGTGCGGCATGCGCATGTTCGACCGGGTCCGCGAGGCCGCCGACCTGGCCGTCGCCTACCGTGACGCCGGTGTCGTCGGCTTCGACATCGCCGGTGCCGAGGACGGCTTCCCGCCCGCCGACCACCTGGACGCCTTCGAGCACCTGCGCCGCTCGAGCGTGCCCTTCACCATCCACGCCGGCGAGGCGCACGGGCTGCCCAGCATCCACCAGGCCCTGCAGGTGTGCGGCGCCCAGCGCATCGGCCACGGCGTGCGCCTGACCGAGGACATCGTGGACGGCAAGCTCGGCCGTCTGGCCGGCTGGGTGCGTGACCGCCGCATCGCCCTGGAGATGTGCCCGACGTCCAACCTCCAGACGGGCTGCGCCACCTCGATCGCCGAGCACCCCATCACCGCGCTGAAGGACATGGGCTTCCGGGTCACCCTCAACACCGACAACCGTCTGGTCTCGGGTACGACGATGACCCGGGAGATGTCCCTGCTGGTCGAGGAGGCGGGCTGGACGGTCGAGGACCTGCGCACGGTCACGGTGAACGCCGTCAAGAGCGCGTTCATCCCGTTCGACGAGCGCAGGGCCCTCCTCGAGGACGTGGTCCTGCCGGGTTACGCGGCCGCGCTCTGAAGCAGCCCCCTGAGGTAGGCGGCCTGTCCGATGTGCTGAAGGCCGTCGGACAGGACGCTCACCAGGCGGACCCCGAGCGTGACCGGGGGATCCCAGCGCTCGTCCACGATCCGTTCGAGGTCCTTGGCGGCGAGCGAACGCAGGGCGCCGAGACTCTGCTCGTGCACGGCGTCGTAGTACCCGGTCAGCAGGTCGGCCGACTCGACCCGCACCTTCGCGACCTTCGCGGCACTGTGCCCGAAACCGGTGTCGTGGCGGGGCAGGTCGAGGCCGAAGCGCTTCTCCCAGCCCTGGGACAGCCACACCTGGTCCAGGTCGAAGGCGTCGGCGATGTGGTCGTCCTGCACCCGGGTCAGGTGCCAGACCAGCCAGGCGATGGAGTTGGCGCCGGGGTCCGGACGGAAGTGCAGCCCGTCCGGTCCCAGGCCGTCGAGGGCGGCACGGACTTCTTCCTGGATGCGGCCGTAGCCGTCGATGAGGATGTCCTTTGCATGCATGCGTCCACCATCGCGCATCGCCTGCCCTCATGCGTCCGCAATCCGGCTCTCATGCGTCCGCGATCCAGCTCCCGTGGAAGCCGAGCGGCACCCGCCCCGGCAGATGGACCCGCGCCACCGGCTCGCCGCTGAAGTCCTGTGCGGCGAGGATCACCAGGTCGGCGGCGCCCCGGTCGGGGTTGTGGACGTAGGCGATCGCGTATCCGTCGTCCTCGGCCGCCTTCCCGGCGCCCGGATCACGCGGGACGAACACCGCCTCGCCCGCCGCCGCGTGACGGGGCAGCCGGTGCACCTGGGTCGTACCGCGCAGCAGGTCGTGCTTGAAGAGCGCGTTGTCGAAGGCCCGGTCCGGTGGGTTGCCGCCGTCGGGGGTCAGGTACGCGAGCGTCATGTCGGCAGCCGCGGCCGAGTAGCCGTACCGGTGGCGGCGGGCGACCAACGCCTCGTTGACCCGTGGGAACTCCTGCGGCCGGTCGTCCAGGACCCGCTGCCTGACGCGTCCGTGGCGCAGGTCGACCGTCCAGCGTTCGAGCTTCACCGTGCCCGTCCCGTACGGCCCGTCGGAGCCGCGGCCGGCGACGTGGAACGGCGCCGGATAGGTCGTCAGGTCGACGACCACGGACGAGCCCTCGTCGTAGGCGTTGAGGGTGTGCGAGTAGAAGACCGGGTCGATGCCGAACCAGCGCACCGGCCCGCCGGTCCGCCGCATGACCCCCACCCGGGTGGGGTGCTCGCGGTTCCAGACGTACGGCACCGGCGCGCCGCGTCCGGCGGCCGCCGGGTCGAAGGTGACCGGGAGGTCGAACACGACGACGTGTTTCCCGGTGAGCGCGAAGTCGTGCATCATCGGCGCGTCCGCCACCGGGATCCGGGTCGTGCGGGAGATGCGCCCGGCGGGGTCCACGACCAGGTGCCGGACGTGGTCCCAGGCCGGGTGGTAAGCGATCGCGTGGAGTTCACCGGCGTGCGCGTCGTACTTGGTGTGGGCGGTGAACGCCCCCTCCAGGGTGCCCCGGAAGTCGTAGGTGCCCACCGTGTTCAGCTCGCCGTCCAGTTCGTACGGCAGCGGACCGCTCTCCTGCAGCGCGAGGATCCGCCCCTGATACGGGATCACATGCGTGTTGCAGGCGAAGTCCTCCGGCGGCACCGGACCCGGGTGGGGCTCACCGAGCTTGTGCGCCACCTGGGAGGAGCGCACCCAACGGTTCCGGTACCACTCCGCCCTCCCGTCGCGCAGCCGTACCCCGTGCACCATGCCCTCGCCGAGCATCCAGTGGTGCGCGCGGGGGTCCTCCAGGCCGAGGCGAGGATCTTGTCCTGCCGCTCGGAGGCGAGCGTGGAGCCGAGGGCGGTGGTCGTGGTGGTCTTGCCGACG
>NZ_JBFAET010000163.1:0-15290 GCF_040642095.1 Streptomyces sp. NPDC020362 | reverse complement strand
GGCCGAGGAGGTTGGGGCCGTTGCGCAGGAAGCGGCCGCTCAGCCCGCGCGGGATGCGGCCGGTGACCGGCAGGTCGAACGCCGTCAGCTCCTCGGTGACCGGCTCGAACGCCCCCTCCAGAAAGGGAAAGCGACGTCCCGTCGCGGCCCGTCCCGTCGCAGCCCGTGCCGTCCGGGCCGAGGCCTGGTGTTCCGCCGTCCCGGCGAGCGCGCCCGCCGCCGCGAGCCCGGCCGCACCCCGCAGCACCGTCCGCCGTGTGTGTTCCGCCATCGTCCGTTCTCCTGATCGCCGTCGATGTGGCTGACGGTCACGAGTCTGCGGCGGCGGACGGCGGGAATCAGGAGGCCTGGGACCCGTCCAGGGGTGGTGCCAGACCCCCTGTTTCGAGGAGCGTGACCAGCGCGCGGGCGGCGGGGCTGGTGGCCCGCTCCGGCGGCAGCAGGGCCACGGTCTCGTACTCCGCCTCGCCCGTGCCCTTCAGCGGAAGTGCCGTGAGCGAGGGCCGCTTGTGCCGGAAGTGCCGCGGTACGACGGCCACGCCGAGGTTCTCGTCGACCAGGTCGAGCAGGCTGTGCACGTCGTTCACCTCCAGGGAGACCGTGCGCCGGACGCCGGTCGCGGCGAAGGCGGCGTCGGTGGTGCGGCGCGGACCCCAGTCCGGGTGGAAGTCCACGAAGACCTCCCCGGCCAGGTCCGGCGGTGCGAGCACCGCGTCCGCCGAGGCGAGCCGGTGGCTCGGGTGGCACAGGACGGTCATCGGCTCGCTGGTCAGCGGGACCGAGCGCAGCTGGTCGCTGTCCGCCTGGGTGCGGTAGGCGAAGGCCAGGTCCAGCCGCCCCGCCGTGACCTCCTCGGCCAGGGCGCCCGAACCGGCCTGCCGCAGCCGGATCTCCACGTCCGGGTGGCGCCGCCGGAAGGCGGCCAGCAGCCGCGCCACATGCACCCCGGCGATGCACTGCTCGGTGCCGAGCGCCAGCGTGCCGCGCAGCACGCCCTGCACCGCGGCCACCGCCTCGTGCGCCGACCGCACCTGTGCGAGGATCCGCTCGGCCTCCACCAGTAGCGCGCGCCCCGCCTCGGTGAGCGTCACCCGCCGGGTGGTCCGCACGAACAGCGGCGCCCGCAGCTCCCGTTCCAGGGCCCGGATGGAGGCGGACAGGCCGGACTGGGAGACCATCAGGCGTTCGGCCGCCCGGGTGAAGTGCTGGTCCTCGGCGACCGCGATGAAGTGCTGGAGGTGGCGCAGTTCCATGATTGAGAAGCCTAGCCGCACAATTCCATCGGATTCTCCTGTTGGACCGCTGCGTGCGGCGCGCGGAAGAGTGGCACCGGTAGATCGTGTGCCAACCCCTCTGGAGTCGCGTTGTACACCGCACACCCCGACCGTTACGCCGACATGCCCTACCGGCGCACCGGACGCAGCGGCCTGAAGCTCCCCGCGCTGTCGCTCGGCCTGTGGCACAACTTCGGGCCCGACCGGCCCGTCGAGACCCAGCGCGCCATCCTGCGCCGCGCCTTCGACCTCGGCATCACCCACTTCGACCTGGCCAACAACTACGGCCCGCCGCCCGGCGCCGCCGAGTCCGCGCTCGGCGAGGCCCTGAAGGCCGACTTCACTCCGTACCGCGACGAACTGGTCATCTCCACCAAGGCCGGCTACCTGATGTGGCCCGGCCCGTACGGCGAATGGGGCTCGCGCAAGTACCTGCTGTCCTCGCTCGACCAGAGCCTGAAGCGGATGGGGCTGGACCACGTCGACATCTTCTACTCGCACCGCTTCGACCCGGACACTCCGCTGGAGGAGACGATGGGCGCCCTGCACACCGCCGTCCAGCAGGGCAAGGCGCTCTACGCCGGCGTCTCCAACTACTCGGCGGAGCAGACCCGCGAAGCCGCCCGTGTCCTCGGCGAGCTCGGCACCCCGCTCCTCATCCACCAGCCGCGCTACTCGATGCTCGACCGGCGCCCCGAGGACGAGGGCCTGCTGGACGCCCTGGACGAACTGCAGGCCGGCTCCATCGTGTACTCCCCGCTGGAGCAGGGCCTGCTCACCGGCCGCTACCTCGACGGCATCCCGGAAGGCTCCCGGGCCGCGAGCGACAGCCCCTTCCTGAACTCGGACGCCGTCACCGAGGACCTGGTCGGCCGGCTGCGTGCCCTGGACGAGATCGCCACGTCCCGCGGTCAGACCCTGGCCCAGCTGGCCCTGGCCTGGGTGCTGCGCGGCGGCCGGGTCACCTCCGCCCTCGTCGGCGCGAGCAGCCCGCAGCAGATCGAGGACAGCGTCGGCGCGATCCGCAACCTCGACTTCGAGGACGAGGAGCTGGCGCGGATCGACGCGATCGTGAAGGGCTGAGCACGCGCGGCGGGTGAGTGCCGGGCCGTGCGCCGCAGGTCAGGCCGTGAGCCGTTCGCTGACCTCCCAGAGGCGGGCCGCCTCCTGCGGGTCGACGGCGTACGGCAGCACGCCGGGCAGACCCGATCCCGCCCTCCACGCGGCTTCCTGCTCGGCGCTCACCAGGGGGCTGATGTCGCAGTTCTCGCAGTAGACGCCGCCGAGGCCGTCGAGCTGCGGGCTGGTGGCGCACCACACCCCGGTCGCCGCTCCCTGTGGGACGGTCTTCTGCTGCCGGGCGGGGTCTCGCACCGGGCGGCCCTCCTCGTCGACGGCACCGGCCGCCCGCAGGGCCTCCTCGGAGAGGTGCTTGGCGAGACCGGTGTCGACGATCTGGCCGGGGTGCACGGCGAAGGCCCGTACGCCCTCCGCCCGGCCCCGCCGGTCCAGTTCGACGGCGAAGAGCGCGTTGGCGGTCTTCGACTGGCCGTAGGCGAGGAACGGCTCGTAGGCCCGGTGCTCGAAGTGCAGGTCGTCGAAGACGACGGGCGAGAAGCGGATGCCCCGCGAGGACACCGGGACCACCCGGGCCCCGCGGGCCGCGACCAGGGCGGGCCACAGCCGGGCCACGAGCCGGAAGTGGCCGAGGTGGTTCGTGGCGAACTGCGACTCGTGGCCACGCGCGTCCCGCCCGAGCGGAGTCGCCATGATCCCTGCGCTGTTCACCAGGATGTGCAGCGGGCGCCCGGAGGCCAGGAAGCTCTCCGCGAAGGCGTCGACGGACGCCGGGTCCATCAGGTCCATCGGCTCGACCTCGACGCCGCCGGTCTCCTTCAGCGCGGTACGGGCCCGCTCCGGGTCCCTGGCCGGTACGACGACCTCGGCGCCCGCGGCCCGCAGGACGCGGCTCGTCTCCAGGCCGATGCCCGAGTAGCCGCCGGTGACGATCGCGACCCTGCCGGTCAGGTCGATGCCCTTGATCACGTCCTCGGCGGTGGACGCGGCGCCGAAGCCGGAGTACAGGGGCTGCTGTGGGGTGGTCATGGTGGGTGTCTCCTCGCTGTGAGCCATGAGAGCACCGTAGATCCGCCGATCCGAACGATGAATGCTTGAGAGTGCGCACTACTTGCGCGATAGTTCGAGTATGTTCGCCGATCCTCTCTCCGACGCCCTGGCCGTCGCCGACGCGCGCGGGGTCTTCTCCGGCGGTTTCACCGCCGGCGGGCGCTGGGCGATCCGTCTGCGGGGGCGCGACAAGCTCAAGGTGAACGTCCTGGCGCGGGGCGGCTGTCTGCTCGTGGCCGAGGGCGGCGCCGAACCCGTAGCCCTGTCGGAGGGCGACATAGTCGTCTCCGACGGGCGGCGGCCGTACGTCCTGTGCAGCGAGCCCGGAGTCGAGCCGGTCGACCCGGCGGACGTCGCCGTGGACCCGGGCACCCGCATGGGAGCGATCGGCCGGGGAGAGGAGGTGGTGTGCGTCTCCGGGCACATCGACCTCGGCCGGGACGGCGGCGACCTGCTGCGCCGGGCCCTGCCCGAGCTGATCCACGTGCGGTCCGCCGAGGCCGAGGCGCCGGTGCTGCGCTGGCTCACCGCACAGCTGATGCAGGAGATGGCCGCAGGCCGGGCCGGTTCCGCCTTCTCCTCGGACCATCTGGCCCAGTTGATGTTCGTCCAGGTACTGCGCGCCTGCCTCAACGAGGCCGCGGGGCTTCCGGCCGGCTGGCTGCGGGCGCTGGCGGACGAGCGGCTGGCTCCCGCCCTGCGCCTGATGCACGCCGACCCGGCTCACCCCTGGCAGCTGGAGGAACTCGCGCGGGCCGCCGCGATGTCCCGGACCACCTTCGCCGTGCGCTTCAAGGAGGCCGCCGGGGTTCCGCCCCTCGCCTATCTGCAGAACTGGCGCATGAGCCTGGCCGCCCGCGCCCTCAGACAGGACTCCACCCCGGTCGCGGCACTGGCCCGCTCGGTCGGCTACACCTCCGAGAGCGCCTTCAGCAACGCCTTCAAACGCAGCGTCGGCGTCGGGCCCCGCCGCTACCGGGAGACGGTCAGGAGCTGAGCCGCTCCTCGAGGCGCACCGTCACCGTGTCGCCCTCGCCCTTGCCGATCGCCCTGCGCACCTCGGCCTTCACGGGCAGCTTGTGCGTGCCGTCGCCCAGCGCCATGAAGGAACCGACGAAAGGATGTCCGTCGGCGGTGCCCCGGATCCTGACCAGTCCGCGGGTGCCGAAGAATTCCGCGGACCGTGGCCAGACCACATACGTCCAGCCGCCTTCCGCCGGGCTTTTGCGCAGAACCGCGGTGAATTCCTCGTCCACTTTCTGTGCGGTGCCCGTGCCGTTCGTGTTCGTGTTCGTGCCGGCGGTGTTCATGATGGTCTCCGCTCGCGGTGATCTTTTGCGGGCCGCCCGGGAATCCGTGTCCCGGTCCTTTCCCTCCTTGACCGCCGCGAGCGGAAAAACTCATCGCGGTCCCGGCCTCAGGCGCCCGGCAGCCGGTCAAGGAAGCCCAGCACCTGCCGGATGCGGCCCTCGCCGTCCAGCGTGATCACGTCGGACCCGGCCACCGGAGCCGAGCCGTCCGCCTCGTTCACCAGCTCCCAGGAGAAGCGCGCGATGTCGTGGTGTCCGTCCACCGCGCCCGAGAGACGGAACGCGAACCCCGGGAACTGCTCGTGGGCCGCGGCGATCACGGCCGCGATCTGCTCGTGCCCGCGGACGTCGGCGAGCGGGTCGGTGTAGCTGCCGTCCGTGGTCCAGGCCGCGGCGACGGCCTTCGCCAGGGCCTCCGGCTCGGTGGCGTTCCAGGCCTCGAAGTAACGGGCGACGGGGCTCTCGTAACCCTCGGTGCTCACGGTCATGGCGAATCAGCCTCCATCGAGGTCGTATCTGCTGGGCGGGAGCCGGATCCGGGTGTTCGCCGATCCGGTGTGACCACCATGCCGGTCGAATGAGGGGCGGGTCGATTACCTCCCGGGTCATGCCACGGGCGCCGCGCACCCGGCGCATTTTTGGCCAGAACGGGCGCGGAATATGCCAAGAGACTGGCCGGAAAGACATGGTGACAGTGTTTCGGGAGTGGCGATACTCAAACGCCAGGGGCACTTCACCGCACAGGACCCGCACGAGAGCGAGGGCCCGGCCGGCACGTCAGCGATGCGTTCGGGGGAGTGATCGTGCACGACGAATTCCTGTGCCATGTCACCGCGTACGGCATGTGCGGCGGCCGGCGCATCGGCGTACCGCTCGGCACCTATCGCGCGCCGACACTGGCGCTGGCTCTGTGGTGGCTGCGGGACCGGGCGTCCTGGATCGCCGAGCGGCTCGACCCGAGCCCGCAGGACCCCGCCTTCCCGGCCGGCGCGCTCGCCCCGGTCGCGGACTCGGTGGCCGACGTCCCCGCACTGCTGCGCGCCTGGTGCGCCGATGCCGACGGGCAGGAGCTGGTCGCGGAGGAACTGGCCGGCGGCCGACTGGTGCGGGTCGCCGCCAGCGACGACACCACCGAGTACGAACTGCTCGCCGAGTCCGTCGACGCACTGCGCATGCAGCGCACCCTCCCGGCGCTCGTCGTACCCGTCGCCTGACACGTGCCGCCACGGACATCGCGCAGGGCCCCGACCGGACCGGTCAAGCAGGCGCACATGTGAGCGAATCGGTAGAATTATGACCATGGCGGAGCGACCGGTCGCCCCGACGGCGCCCGAACTCGTTCTGGAGACCGACACGGGCTCCACGGTGATGAACCCGGGCCACGACTACCACGTCGGGCGTGATCCGCTGAGCGACATCGTGCTCGACGACGCAAGGGTCTCGTGGCACCACGCGGTGCTGCGCTGCGACCACGACCGCTGGATGCTCGAAGACGCACAGAGCACCAACGGCACCTACGCCGACGGCCGTCGCATCGAGGCGTGGGACGTCCGCCCCGGCAGCGTCATCCGCTTCGGCAACCCCGCCGACGGGCCCCGCGCCGTCCTCACCGGGGCCACCGAGGCCGCCCCCGGACATCCCTCGGCCGTCTCGCGTCCCGAACTGACCGGCACCTACTGCCGCCCGAGCCGGGTGCGGCCGCTGCCCACGCGCACGATCCGCATCGGCCGGGCCGCCGACAACGACCTCGTCGTCGACGACCTGACGGTCTCCCGCCACCACGCCGAACTGCGCGCCCGCGCCGACGGCGGCTACGAGATCGTCGACCTCGGCAGCCACAACGGCACCTACCTCGACGGGCGTCCCGTCACCCGCGCCCCCGCAGGCCCCGGAGACATCGTCGGCATCGGCCACGTCACGTACTGCCTGGTCGGCGACGAACTCCAGGAGTATGTCGACACCGGGGAGATCTCCCTCGACGTCCAGGACCTCACGGTCGCCGTCGACCGCGGCGACAAGGTCCTGCTCGACCACGTCTCCTTCCCGGTGGGGGAGAAGTGCCTGCTCGCCGTCGTCGGACCGAGCGGGGCCGGCAAGTCCACGCTGCTCAACGCTCTGACCGGACAGCGGCCCGCCGACCACGGCACCGTCCTGTACGACGGCCGTGACCTGTACCGCGACTACGCCGAACTGCGGCGGCGCATCGGCCTGGTCCCGCAGGACGACATCCTGCACCCCCAGCTCACCGTGCGCGCCGCCCTCTCCTACGCCGCCGAACTGCGCTTCCCCGAGGACACGGAGAACACCGAACGGCAGGCCCGGGTGGAGGAGGTGATCCGGGAACTGGGGCTCGAAGAACGCGCCGGACAACCCGTGCACACTCTCTCCGGCGGCCAGCGCAAACGGGTCAGCGTCGCCATGGAACTGCTGACCAAGCCGTCGCTGCTCTTCCTGGACGAGCCGACCTCCGGTCTCGACCCCGGCATGGACCGCTCCGTGATGCACATGCTGCGCGGGCTCGCCGACGACGGCCGCACCGTCATCGTGGTCACGCACAGCGTCCTCAGTCTCGGCGTCTGCGACCGTCTCCTGGTCCTCGCCCCCGGAGGCCGGATCGCGTTCTACGGCCGGCCCGACGACGCCCTCGCCTTCTTCGGCTTCGAGCAGTGGCCGGAAGCCTTCGAGGCCTTCGACCACGTCCAGGACCGGGACTGGGCGGGGGAATACCGCGACTCGCCGTTCCACCGGCACTACGTCACCGAGGCCACCACCCAGCCCCGGCGCCCGGAGTCCGCACCGGCCGCGCCCGCGCCCCCGCTCCGCCCGCGCAGCCCGGCCGCCCAGCTGCGCACCCTGGTCCGCCGCTACACGGCCGTCCTCGCCGCCGACCGCACCTTCCTCGTCGTCATGGTCGCCCTGCCGTTCGTGATGGGAGCCATGGCCCGGGCCCTCGCGGGCGGGAAGCTGACCCAGGACACGGCGATGAACGCGCTGCTCATCCTCTGCGTCGGCGGCGTGCTCACCGGCGCGGCCAACGCGGTGCGCGAACTCGTCAAGGAGCGCGCGGTCTACCGGCGCGAACGCGCCGTCGGCCTGTCCAGACCGGCGTACCTGATGTCCAAGGTGGTGGTGCTGGGCACCATCACGGTCGCCCAGGCCGTCGTCCTCACCCTGGTCGCCCTGGCCGGCGTCGACCTCGACGCGCCCGGCGGCAGCGGCGTCGTGCTCCCTCCCCTGCTCGAGATCACCCTGGCCGTCGCCCTGCTGGCGTTCGCGGCCATGATGCTCGGGCTGCTGGTCTCGGCCCTCGTGCGCAAGGAGGAGGTGACGATGCCGCTGCTGGTGCTGCTCGCCGTCGTCCAGGTCGTCTTCTGCGGCGCGCTGCTCCCGCTGAACGGCGTGCCCGTCCTCGAACAGCTCTCCTGGCTGGTGCCCTCCCGCTGGGCGCTCGGCGCCATGGCCGCCACCATCGGGCTGGCCCGGATCGTGCCCGGCGACCTGACCTCCGACCCCCTGTTCCGGCACTCGACGGGCGTCTGGCTGCTCAACCTGGCCATGCTGCCGGTGCTGTCCGTCGGCTACGGCCTGCTGGTCGCCCGGCTGCTGCGCCGGCAGGAACCCGCCGTGATGCGGAAGTAGGCGCTGCGATGTCGAAACCGACGAACCCGGAGACGTCCGCATTCCGGCCCACGCACGTCGTCCCGCCCCACGGCATGCCCGCCTGGGAGGCCCCGGACGCCGACCGGCCCACGGTTCCCCTCGACGGGCTGCTGCCCGTGGAGCTGGTGGAGCGGAGCGGCGACTGGGGACACATCCGCTGCGCCAACGACTGGGCCGCCTGGGTCGACGCCCGGCATCTGGTCGCCGTGCCCCAGGACCCGCCAGCCGCCGGGGGCGCGCCCGCCGCGGCCGCCGACCCGCGCCACCTGCTCGCCGCCGCCGCCGAGGCCCTGGCCGGCTACCGGTCGGCGGTGGAGGACCTGGCGGCGGGCGGCCTGGACGGGCAGACGTTCCAGGACCGTACCCGCGAACTGCGGATCGGCATCGTGGTCGACGGCGAGTCCATGTGGCTGTACGACCCGGACGAGGGCCGCTGGCTGTACGGCGACGGGAGGCACCTGAGCACCTACGCCACCGACCGGACGGCGTCGGGCGAGGACGCCGGGCACGCCCCCACCCGGTACGTGGCCTCCCAGGGTGAGCCCTGATGGCGCGCCCGGGCGGCCTGTCGCTGACCAGTCCCGCGGAACTGATCGGGTGCGAGGTGGCGAACTACCGGGTCGAGAGCGAGATCGGCCGCGGCGGCATGGCGGTCGTCTACCGCGCCCGCGATCTGCGCCTCGACCGCACCGTCGCCCTCAAGCTGCTCGCCCCGGAACTCGCCCGCAACGACACCTTCCGGCAGCGTTTCACGCAGGAGTCCCGGGTCGCCGCCTCGATCGACCATCCGCACATCGTGCCCGTCTTCGAGGCCGGCGAGACGGAGGGCGTGCTCTACATCGCCATGCGGTACGTCCCCGGCAGCGATCTGCGCCGCCTCCTCGACGAGCACGGGCCGCTGCCCTTCGAGGCCGCCGTGCGCATCGCCGCCCAGGTGGCCTCCGCGCTCGACGCCGCCCACGAACACGGTCTGGTCCACCGGGACGTCAAGCCCGGCAATGTCCTGGTCGCCCGGGGCACGGACAGCGACCACCCCGAGCACGTGTACCTCACCGACTTCGGCCTGACGAAGAAGTCGCTGTCCCTGACCGGCTTCACCAGCGTCGGCCAGTTCGTCGGCACTCTCGACTACGTGGCCCCGGAACAGATCTCCGGCCGGCCCGTCGACGGCCGCTGCGATGTCTACGGCCTCGCCTGCGTCGTCTACGAGACCCTGGCCGGGCGCCCGCCCTTCCAGCGCGAGGACGACATGGCTCTGCTGTGGGCCCATCAGTACGACGAGCCGCCCCCGCCGAGCGGATCGCGCGCCGACCTTCCCGCAGGTGCCGACGCGGTCTTCGCCAAGGCTCTCGCCAAGAGCCCGGACGCCCGCTACGACACCTGTCTCGGCTTCGTCGGCGCTCTGCGCGGCCGGCCGGCCGATGTCCTGGGCGGCAGCCGCCGGGCGGACGCCGTCGGTGACAGCCGCTCGGTCGATGCCCTGGGGGACAGCCGCTCGGCGGACGCCGTCGGTGACAGCCGCCCGGCCGACGCCCTCGGTGACAGCCGTCCGGTCCCGGCCCCGGAGCCGGACACCGCAACCGCGGCCGGACCGCCCCCGGAGCCACCGCGGTGGGCCGAACCCGTCTTCCGCTAGGGCGTCCCTCTCTTCTGCCAGGGCCTCCCGCGCTCTCTGCCTGCGCGCCCCGGCCGCTCTGTCAGGGCGTCTCGTGCCTTTGTCAGGACGTCCCCACCCCTGCCCGCCGCCGCAGGGGCCGGGCCAGCAGTGCGCCCAGGAAGCCGGCGGCCAGGCCCCACAGTGCGCCCAGGCTCACCGCCTGCCACAGCCGGGGCTGGAGGAACACCTCCCCGGACAGCCCGCCGCCCAGGTCGCCGATGCCGAGCAGGGAGAGGCCGTAGTGTGCCGAGATCCGGCACAGCAGACAGACCATGAACACCGTCAGGGCCAGCGCGACGCCCAGGCGCAGCGCGTGCTGCCAGGCTCGGATGCGGGCCGGGGAACGCGCCGCCATGGCGAGGGCGACGGCCAGGACCAGCACCACGTCCGCGACCAGCAGCCACCACATCCTGCCGTCGTGGGCGGTGAGTGTGCGCAGGTTCAGCGTGGCGACGCCGGGGGTGCGCAGGATCTCGTCCAGCGCATGGGGCATCGGCAGGCCGAAGGGGCCGTCCACCCGCCCGTGCCAGGTGGCCCCCTGGCCGAGGGTGAGGGCGAGCCAGGCCAGGTTGGGCAGACCGAGCAGGATCACCGCGAACGTCTCGGCGGGGTGCCCGCGCGTCGCCACCGACACCAGCGCGACGACAAGGCCCAGGGCCACGTAACCGAGCAGCAGCACGACCATGGCACGGGCCGCCGGGCGCACCGACTCGTGCCGGCCGAGCAGCCGCCGCGGCAGAGGCGCCCCGGGCGCGACGAGCAGGGCGAGCACCAGCACCCCGGCCAGCCACAGCAGCCCGAACAGCACGGTCAGCGGCACGTCCGTGGTGAACCCGATCCTCGGCGCGGCGTCGAACAGGTCGGTGAGATCGCTGAGCGTGCCGTTGCCCACGTCGACGGCGAAGCTCTGCCGGGCGGCCGGCGCCAGCCCGATCAGCGCGCACAGCCACAGCACCGCGATCCGGGCGGCCCAGCCGGCCAGCTCCCGGGCCGAGGCGACCGCCCGGTGCCGCAGCGGCCGCAGGAATCCCGCGCCGATCACCAGCGCACCGGCGAGGGTCACCGACAGGGGCAGCACCGAGAGACCCGCACGGGTCCGCGCCAGTGCTCCCGCGTTCCCGGAGAGTTCCAGCGTGCCGCCGACCGCCGTCACCACGGTCGCCACCACCACCCGGGGGAACGCGCCGTCCGGCAGATCCGCCGCCCCGGCCGCCCACAGCCCCAGCGCGGCGAGCGTCGCCATGACGGCCAGCCCGGTCAGCACCGTGGCCCCCGCCTGCGTCCAGCCGGGGCGGGTGAGGGGCTGCGCGGCGGCGGTCGGAGGGCTCACCCCTGCCACGCTAGGCAGCGGCCCGGCAGCCCGCCCGCCGGGTGGGCCGTCTGCGTCGGCTTGCGAGCCGCACGGGAGCCGAGCACACAATGGGCTCGTTGTGCATGAAATGCCCATGAAGCGGGACTTTCTCTGATATAAGCCGCGAACCGCGACGGGAAGAAGGGCTCGTGAGCGTCGAACCTCCGTCCTCCGGCCACCCGACCGGGCCGCCCTCCGGCCCCCTGTCGGGACCCTCCCAGCCCCCCGCCGAACCCCCCTCGCCCCCGCCCCCACCGGGCGGCGGTTCCGGAGCCGGCCATGGTTCCGGAGCCGGGCGCGGTTCCGGAGGCGGTCCCGGCGGGCCGCACCCCCCGTGGTGGAGGTCCGCACCCCGAATAGCCGCCCTCACCGCCGTCGTGGTCGCCGCCGTCGTCGTGGCGCTGGTCCTCACCCGCCCCGGGGGCGGTGGGTCCGCCAAGGGCGGCGAGGTCTTCCTGCAGGCCGCGGGCAATGCCGGCCCCGACCCCTTCACCGAGTCGACCGCGACGACGCAATCCGCCCCGGCGACGACGTCCTCCCCGTCCGTCTCCGCCGCGCCGGGCAACGAGGTGCGCGGAGTCCAGGGCGGTGCGCCCGGTCTCTACAGCGGCATCCGGAACAGCCCCAGCTGCGACGTCGAGAAACAGATCAAGGCTCTTCAGGCCGACCCGGCGAAGAACCGTGCGTACGCTGCCCAGGTCGGCATCCAGCCCGCCGCGGTCCCCGCCTATCTGCGGTCGCTGACCGCGGTGACGCTGCGCGTGGACACCCGCGTCACCAACCACGGCTACCGCAACGGCGCCGCCACCAGCTTCCAGTCCGTCCTCCAGGCGGGTACCGCCGTCCTCGTCGACGGGCGCGGCGTGCCCCGGGCGCGCTGCGTCTGCGGCAACCCGCTGACCCCGCCGGTCGCCCAGAGCGGCACCCCGCGGCTGACGGGGGACCGCTGGGCGTCGTACCGGCCCTCGACCACCGTCGTGGTGGCGCCCGCGCCGACGATCGTCAACGTCTTCGTGATCTACGACTCCGACCATGGCGGCTGGTTCCACCGCCACCGCGGCGACGACACCGGCCGCCGTGACCAGCCGGCGAAGCCCCCGAAGCACCCGGCCCCCTGGAACCGGCCGCTCCCCTGCGCGTCCGTGCCGGGCACGACCGGGACGCCGGGCGCCTCCGTGGTGCCCTGCCCGTCGGCGTCGGCATCGAGCAGCCCTTCCAAGGGCTCTTCCTCGTCCCCGTCCTCCTCCTCGTCGTCTGCCTCGTCCTCGTCCTCTTCTTCGTCCTCTTCTTCGTCCTCGAAGTCTTCGCCGCCCTCGTCCTCCGAGTCCTCGTCCTCCGCCTCGCAGTCGCCGTCGTCGAAGACCCCGTCGTCCGAGTCGCCGTCCTCACCGTCGCCGTCCAAGGAGACCTCCGGCTCGACGTCACCGTCCTCGGAGTCCTCCTCGAAGCCGTCCTCGGCCTCCTCCGCGGAGTCCTCCAAGACGCAGTCCCCGTCCGGCTCCTCCGCGTCCACACAGTCCAGTGGGCCGGCGGCGACCTCCAGCGCCCAGGTGCCGCCGAGCCCGGCATCGCCCGGGACATGATCCCGTTTGTGCGCGGTGGGCGAACGCCTGCGGGGACTGCCCGGCCCGGCTCGGGGTACGAGGACTGGTGCACCATCGATCGAGCGGACCCGGCTTCCGAGAGAGACACGCATGACCGAGCACCTGGGCGGGGCAGTGATACCGACTGGTTTCGACGTACCCGTGGAGCCGCTGCGATGCGCGGCGCACTACACCGGCGAACCCGGATGCATCGCCGAGGCCCGGGCTTTTGCAGCCCGGTTCCTGCAGCGGCTGCGGACCGAGTGGTGTGCCGTCATCGACAGCCGTGCCGACGGTGAGCTGCTGCTCGTCGTGAGCGAGCTGGTCACCAACGCCGACCAGCACAGCAGCGGCCCGTACATCCTGGAACTGGAAGGCACGGACAGCACGGTGAACGTGGCCGTATACGACAGCAGCGTGGCCCTGCCCCGCCGGTTCCCGAAGAACCCCGAACGCGTCGGCCACCACGGCCTGGAGATCGTCCACGCGCTGGCCGCCGAAGTGACCGTCGAGCGGGTTCCGGTGGGCAAGCGCGTGTGCGCACGGCTTCCGCTGAAGGCCTGAGCCCCTTCGCCGCCGAGGGCGGGCCCGGGCCCTCCGAGGGGGCCTCGCCTTCAGAGGGTGGGCCTCGCGCTCAGAGGGTGGGCCCGGGCCTCAGGCGCAGCCGAGTTCGCCCAGCATGCCCCGGCGCAGCCGCGTGATGATCTGCTTGATCAGCCGGGAGACGTGCATCTGGGAGCAGCCGAGCCGCTCCCCGATCTCCGCCTGGGTGGCCTCCTCGACGAACCGCAGGTGGATGATCCGGCGGTCGCGGTCACTCAGCTCGGCCATGAGCGGAGCGAGTGCGTGGAAGTCCTCGACGAGCCGCAGCCCCTCCTCCTCCACGCCGATGAAGTCGGCGAGCACCGCCTCGCCATCCTCGGGGCCGTCTCCGTTGAGCGCCGCGTCCAGGGACGCGGAGTTGTACCCGTTGGAGGCGAGCTGGCCCTCGACCACCTCGTCCTCGGGGATGTTCATGAGCGTGGCCAGCTCGGCGACCGTCGGATCCCGGTCCAGTCGGCTGGACAGCTCCTCACGCGCCTTGGCCAGTTCCACGCGCAGCTCCTGCAGTCGCCGCGGCACGTGCACCGCCCAGGTGGTGTCCCGGAAGAACCGCTTGATCTCGCCCATGACGTACGGCAGCGCGAAGGAGGTGAACTCGACCTCGCGCGACAGCTCGAAACGGTCGATGGCCTTGATCAGACCGATCATGCCGGTCTGGACGACGTCCTCCATGTCGTCGCCGCGGCCCCGGAACCGTCCGGCCGCGAAGCGCACGAGTGACATGTTCATCTCGATGAGGGTGTTGCGCGCGTACTGGTGCTCGTGCGTTCCCTCCTCCAGCTCGGTGAGCCGCCGGAAGAACTGGCGGGACAGCTCCCGCGCGTCGCGCGGCGCGACGGATGCCGGGTCCTCGATGCCGGGCAGTGCTGCCTCGCCCGTCCTGTCCTGCTCGGTCCTGCCGACGACCTCTGCTTCCGACCGGATCCCGGCGGTGCCCATTGCCTCTCCCCTGAACGTGACGGTTCGACGGCTGCCGTTGTCTCTGTGTGTCCCGTCCCTGTCCGGAACGGCTTCCACCGAGTACCCGGCATCCGGGCTTCCATGCCTGCCCGCTGCGTCGCTAGCTCGGCGCTTACCCGCGGTGACGCGACGCATGCGCCCCTCGGCCACGGCTGGCGGGAAATCGGCGTTGTCCGGACATGAGTGCGACGGCCGCGCCTAGGCTGACGGGGTGAGCAACAAGGTGAGCGACGAAGCCCGTGTGATCCCGCTGTGCCCGGAGCCGGCCCGGCCCGACGCCCCCGATTCCGCACCCAGGGAGCCCCTTTGGCGGGATCTGGTCGGTGATGTGCTGCGCAGGGAGAGGCAGGCGCAGGAGCGCACGCTGCGGGACGTGGCCGACGCGGCCCGGATCTCGCTGCCCTACCTGTCCGAGATCGAACGCGGCCGCAAGGAGGCCTCCTCCGAGGTCCTCGCGGCCGCCGCCCACGCCCTGGGCCTCGGCCTCGGCGACCTGCTGTCGCTCACGCAGAGCGAGTTGACCCGGCAGAGCGCCGCTGCCCGCCGTACGGCCGCGGCACCGCAGCACCGCAGGCCGTACAACGGGCTGTGCCTGGCGGCCTGAGGAGCCGTCAGCCGACGCCCTTCTCGCGCAGCTGCCGGAAGAAGGCCCGGACATCGCCGACCAGCAGGTCCGGTTCCTCCATCGCCGCGAAGTGCCCGCCCCGGTCGAACTCCGTCCAGCGGACGATGTTCTCCGTGCGCTCCGCCCTGCGCCGCAGCGGG